>NZ_VIUJ01000001.1:0-70465 GCF_007993905.1 Pseudomonas sp. SJZ077 | reverse complement strand
CAGACGATCCGATCCGCCTTCGGCAACACTGCGACGCTCGATCAGACGATCCGATCCACCTTCGGCAACACTGCGGCGCTCGATCAGGCGATCCGATCCGCCTTCGGCAACACTGCGGCGCTCGATCAGGCGATCCGATCCACCTTCGGCAACACTGCGGCGCTCGATCAGACGATCCGATCCGCCTTCGGCGACACGAGTTGGCGCCGATCTGGCGCGATGTTGTTGCACCGGTGGGTCACGATCATCCGGTGCATTATTTTCCCGGCCGACGGCAATATTTTGTTCGGCGTACCCTTCGGAGGCGATAGCTTGGGTAGC
This sequence comes from Pseudomonas sp. SJZ077, assembly GCF_007993905.1. Classification (NCBI taxonomy): domain Bacteria; kingdom Pseudomonadati; phylum Pseudomonadota; class Gammaproteobacteria; order Pseudomonadales; family Pseudomonadaceae; genus Pseudomonas; species Pseudomonas sp. SJZ077. Next base: position 70,144 of record NZ_VIUJ01000001.1, on the reverse strand, counting down.
GATCAAACCCGTCGCGGCAAGAAAGGCGATGGCCAGACCCAATTCGGAAGTTTTCATTATATTCACCCTGATTAGTCAGTAGGCTCAATTCATAAATAACCTTAAGTTTGCGAGGCGCTATTTATGTAGTTGAACGGGTAACGTGTGAAAAGCTGGTTTCGTTAGAGCCATTCAAATAGTAAAGGAATGAACAGAGACGTCACTTATGCCTACGGTCTCTGCGCAGGCATCTTCGTATAAGTTGCTCATCCCTTGGTATGGCCTGTGGCGGGATGAGCGTACTTGAGTCGTTCAAACGATTAAAACAGTAGCACCGGTAGTGCGGCGTTCTTCAAGGTCTCTGTGGGCGTCTACTAGTTGATCGAATGGATAAACCCGCCCAGGCTCAACATTGATTATTCCCGTCGTAATTGCGTTAAACAGGTCTTGCGCCGCGACCGCCAACTGTTCGGCTGTTGCCACGTACACGGGCAATACCGGCCAGGTCAGGTTCAGCGATCGCGGTGCGAGGTCGAACGGGTTGATCAACGGAGGGTTGCCGGAGGCCTTGCCAAATACCACAAGCGTTCCCCTCGGCTGCAGCACCGACAACGAGTCGACAAAAGTGTCCTTGCCCACGGAGTCGAATACGGCTTTCACGCCGACATTATTGGTGAGCTCCATGACGCGATGGGCGAAGTTTTCCGTGCGGTAGTTGATGACATGCGAACAGCCTGCCGCTAAAGCAATGGCCATCTTTTCATCCGAAGACACCGTACCGATCACCCGTATACCGAGCGCCTTTGCCCACTGGGTGAACAACTGCCCGACGCCGCCTGCCGCGGCATGATAAAGCACGGTATCGCCCGCCTTGAGGTTGACGGTTTCCTTGAGCAGGTAACGTGCGGTCAGGCCCTTCAGGAAGCTGGACGCTGCTTGTTTGTCGCTGATGTCATCCGGAACGATTGCCACGCGATCGGCGGGATAAAGGCACAGCGTTGAATAGGCGCCATGCACATCGTCCGAATAAACAACCCGGTCTCCAACCTTGATACCCACGACATCGACGCCGACGGCCTCGACGATACCCACCGCTTCATTACCGAGAATGGCTGGGAATGCAGGCACTGGAAATGTCCCGCGTCGGTAATAAACCTCGACGAAATTCAAACCGATGACCGTGTTGCGGATCAATACCTGAGTGGGGCCGGGCTCCGCTACTTCGATGTTTTCAAATACCAGTACTTCAGGCGGACCGTAAGCATGGATGCGAGCTGCTCTTGCACGATGAGTCATGTTGGATTCCTTGATGATTGCGAGTGTGTGTCTGCTCGAGTGAGCAGCCAACTCAGGGAGTCAGGTATTTGTAAGTAGCCAATAGGGGCAAACGAATTATAGGGCTTGGCGCTGAGGCGACAATCATCCTGACAGTGCACAGACTGTGTAATGAAATTGGACAATCGTCGGTTGAATGGATTTACGGGTGGGTCAGTACTTGTGAGTCGCTAGAGTAAGTGTGTTTTTTTCTGAGGATTAATACCTTCATATAGTGTGACTATACTTAGTTAGTCATTAGTTTTTTCGTTTCTCTGGCATTCTGCTTGGAATATCACAGGGCGAATAGGCTTTTACAATCCTTGCGATAACTATCTTATTTTCGAGGGTTGTTGGATGGTCGATAAGTGGGCAGTCAGCCCTTACGAAAGGGCGGTACAAAACGCGCCGCATAAATGGGCTATCTGGGTGCCTGTGCTGGTGACCGCCGTATACCCTTATTTCCTGAATGCCTTCCACGCGCAGGTCATGTCGGTTGAACCGGGCTCGACGATGCCGCTGGGTTCCATGCTTCTGGCCATTGCCTTGATGGTGGCCGTTTTCGCGGTGCCGGCCATGGGGTTTGCCTTGGCGTGCCAACGCATTACGCGTCAACAGAACGCGGCAGCACAGCTCAGAGCAAGACGCTTGGCACTCTTCATCATGTGCGCGCCGACGCTGTACTGTTTTGTCGGTGTCAATCTGATCATGTTGGGCAGCCCAGTGCCGGATGAGTGGTTCTGGGCGGCGTCCTGGATAGGGCTGGGAGTTTATCTCAGTAGAGACGGTGGCAAGAACGAGCAGCCAATCAAGCCCATTCGTTCCATGCCGGCACTGCGAGTGGCCCACGGCATTGCCGGGGTGATCGTGTTGTTGTTCGTGGTCTTTCACTTGTTCAATCATTTGTTCGGCCTGGCCGGACCGGACGTTCACGCGAAGGTCATGGAGCTGGGACGCACCGTTTATCGTTCATCCTTTGTCGAACCGATCCTGGTCGTTGCTCTGCTGTTTCAGGTGGTCAGCGGCCTGCGCCTTGCCTGGAACTGGAGCTCGGTCGGTGGCGACAACTATCGTATTTTCCAAGTGGGCTCCGGGGTGTTCCTGTCCATCTTCATCCTGGGCCACCTCAACGCCGTGTTTGTATTTGCAAGAACCTACGCCGGAATTGAAACGGGCTGGGACTTTGCGTCCGGTGATCCGGTGGGAATGATTCATGACCCTTGGGGCATTCGTTTGCTGCCGCATTATGCAATTGGCGTGTTCTTTATCATTGCTCACCTGTTTTCAGGGCTCAGGGTGGTGATGCTGGCGCACGGCGTTTCCCTGTCTAAAGCCAATATCTGTTGGTGGAGTGGCGCCGTTATCGGCGTGCTGACCAGCCTGTCGATCATGTTAGGCATCACGGGGCTGCGACTGTCCTGACGCGCTGTTCTGACTATCAGGTGAACCCGCTTTGACAATCGATACGGATGGATTCGAGCTGCTGACAGTCTTCGTTTGCGTGGCTGATTCGCGCGGTTTTACCGCGGCAGCGGTCATGATGGGCGTGAGCAAATCAGCGATCAGTCACGCCATCCGCCAGTTGGAAAAACGGGCCGGCGTTCGACTGTTCAACCGAACGACGCGCAGCGTGGGCCTGACCGAGGCCGGTGAAGTGTTCTATCGAAAGGTTGCGCCGCTGGTGCTTGAGCTGAAAAGCGCCTTTTCAGATTTGGCTGAGGTCGCGGCGAACCCTTCAGGTACGCTGCGGTTGACCATGTCACGCAGCGCCTATGTGATGTTTCTGGAACCGTTGGTGCCCAGGTTCCTGGCGGCCTATCCAGACATCAATCTGGATATCGCCATCGAAAGTCGTGTGGTCGATATCGTCAATGACGGTTTCGATGCCGGCATAAGAGTGAACAAAATGCTGGAACAGGACATGGTGACCGTTCCTTTGGGCGCCGATATCCAGATGGCTGTGGTGGCATCGCCCGCCTATGTCAACGCTCACGGCATACCGAAGGTTCCGGCAGAACTTCTGGACCATGATTGCGTCCGCTACAACAGCGCCGTGACCGGTGCCTGCGAGCGGTGGACATTTTCATGCGAGGGGCAGGATGTCGAGATCGAGACAAGAGGGCGCATTTCCAGCAACGACGGGATGACCTTGCTCGGCGCTGCGCTTGATGGCTGTGGTTTTGTCTATGTGTATGACCGCTATGTTCAGGACTACCTTGCCAATGGCCGCCTGGTCAGAGTGCTGGAGGACTGGAGCCCCAGGCGCAGTTTGTCACTTTACTATTTCAGCCGCAGCGCCATGCCGCCAAAGCTGCGCGTGTTCATTGATTTTTTAAAGCAGCATGAAGGGGGGGCAGAGAAACCATTCAGGCATTGAGGGCCATGAGCGATGCAGGTTTCAACGCCACCCGTCAGAACGAGCGTGTTCAAGAAAAAGAGGCGCTTTATCGATTAGCTCCCATCACTTCAAGGTTGAATTAATTGTCAAACATTCCAATCATTTCGATCGTTGATGACGACGACACTGTTCGTACTTCACTGGACAGCCTGGTGAGGTCGATGGGGTATGCCTGTCGTACTTTTTCATGTGCCGAAGAGTTTCTGGCTTGCAAGGCGCTGGACTTAACGGCGTGCCTTATTTCGGATATCCGGATGCCCGGCATGAACGGCATTCAATTGGTTGAAGCACTGCAAGCGCGTGCGATGCGTTTCCCGGTCATCTTCATCACTGCCAGCGTGGGAGAGAGTACGGAAATCAGGGCGCGGGAATTGGGTGCGCGGGGTTATTTCAGGAAGCCCTTCAATGGTGAGCAACTGATGGCTCATGTGCACGACGTCCTCAATATAAAAAAGGCTGACTAACGTCGATCCGACGCGCCGTACGCAAAAAAGCCCGCCACAAAAAGTGACGGGTTTTGGGGCAATCACCGTCAGTGCCGGGATGAGCTCGCGCCGTGGGGGATGCCCTTTATCGTACTCACGCCCGTGCACCACTCGCCTGCAGGCTTACTGTTGCGGCTTCGACTTGGCTCCTTCATTCCCTGAACCACTCGAACCAGCGGCGTCTTTTTCTATCTCATGCGATTCCGCGCCAGAATTGGAACCCGATGCTTCCTCGCCCTTTTTGTCAGCCTTTTCTGCATTCGACTCGCCTTGGTTGAGCCCGGGAAGTGCGCTGGGTGGGAGGGTGGCGTCTTCCGTGGTTTTCTCGGTTGCGAGCGAGTAGAGCGGGCAGATCGAGACAAGTCCGGCGAGCATGAGAGGAGCAATTTTGCTGTTCATCGTTTGCACCTGCTGTGCGAGTGGATGTACCCATTGGAAAAGCATGGAAGGTGAACGTGCCGAGGTCAGGACGAGCGGTACAGGATGCTCAAGGCGCCGGCTCAAGCGTTTCGAGATTCAGCAGGGTGAAATAGCCCTCCGCCGGCCTCCATCCCGCCGTGTCGATATGAATCACATTGCCAAGCCTGACGGGCACGGGAATGGGGTTATGCCCGACCACCAGCGCACGCAGGCCCGCAACGCCCTGTGTTTCCCGCTGTTCGAGGCGGCTGCGGGACCATAGGCAGCGGTTCTGGACTTGCATCAGGCGCTGGCTGCTCTTGGGCGATTGCAGTTCGTTTCGCAGTTGAGCCCATGATGGAAACGGACAATCGGCGTGCACGATGCCGATCAGGCCCTGGGCGGTTTCGACTTCGATTGCGATTGGCAACTCGGCGAACGTCGCGGCGAATGTTTTCTGTTCGGGCAGCGACAGGTGCGTGAACCATAAGCCGCCGTTGAAGATCCAGCTGTCGACGGCACAGGTATCGAAGTGAACCACGTAGTCATCATGGTTGCCGCACACGGCGTGGAACCACGGCTTGTCCAGCCAATCGAGCGCGGCGCGGCATTCGGGCCCGCGGTCAATCAGATCGCCAACACTGAAAAGGCGATCGACCGAAGGGGTGAACCTGGCGGCATCCAGCGCAGCCTGCAGCCGAGTGAAGTGGCCATGGATGTCGCCAACCGCGAAATCCCGGCCGGCCATGTTTGCGGCGAAGCGCTTCACCCGCGCCACCGCTGAGATTTCAAACATGACAGTGCCTCATCCTCCAATCGCAGGGCGAGTTCGTTGTCAGTTGAGTTTAGGCGCGTCGGCGCCAATCGTGGGCAAGGGCTTGGGTTGATTAACAGAAAAACCCGGCCATTGCGCCGGGTTTTATCGTCAGGGGACGGCGTTAGTAGCCAGCCGCCTGGGCGAGGTGGTTTTCCGGCGTCACGGTGATGAAGTGCAGTGGAACGTGCGGTTGTTCATCGCTGGTGCGGATTTCGACGCTGCCGACGATTTGAAGATGTCGCTCACTCAGTCCGGTCGACTCTTGCGCCTTTGCCATAGCCATTCTCGCGTGGTTCGCTGCGATTTCATTGAGAGTTGACACGTTACATCTCCGGGGGGACTGACCAAGCATTGATTAGAGGGCCGCCGCGTCAGAATTACGTCGTTCCGGGGCTGCCAAGACCGGCTTGTGCAATCCCTAAGCCAGAGAGGGCCGCCTGTTGTGCGTCAGGTTTTCATAGGCGACGAATGGTTGTCGTGCTGCTGGGTTGTCGGCTTCAGCGCGACGGTTTAAACGCGTGGGCAGCGAGGTGATTGCCTTCGTCAAATCCACCGAGGTCTCCATCGCCAAGCTCTGAAGAGCGCGTTCGACATTCAATATCTGCGGCCTCGGCGGATGCCGTTAAGTCCACGAGCGACGAAAATCCAGTGGGAGCGAGGCTTGCCCGCGAAGCACGCACCGCGGTTTTTCAGGTATTGCGTGTCATCGTTCTTCGCGGGCAAGCCATGCTCCCACTGGTTCTGTGATCACGTTGAGGTTTTCAGGGGAATATTCGGGCGTAAGATAGAGGCGCTTCTTTCATCAGACGGTGCCCACGCACAACCTGTCGATCAAGCGGGCCAAAGCGCTCGCTGACAAGATCCTGGAAACCAGGAAATAACCAAGGAACTCAAGGGGCCGAGGCGCCACTTGTTCGAAAACATGCAAGCACCTACCTACCAACTGCTGGAAGTCGCCCACGGCAAACCGATCAAACTCTGGACCGAAGGCGTCCCGGTCGAAAACGAAGCCAGGCAACAATTGATCAACACCGCAAAGATGCCGTTTATCTTCAAGCACCTGGCGGTGATGCCTGACGTGCACCTGGGCAAAGGCTCGACGATTGGCAGTGTGATTCCGACGGTGGGTGCGATCATTCCCGCCGCTGTCGGCGTGGACATTGGCTGCGGCATGATCGCCGCGCGCACATCGCTGACCGCCGCTGACTTGCCGGATAACCTGCATGGATTGCGCTGCGCAATCGAAAAAGCCGTGCCCCATGGCCGCACAGTCGGGCGTGGCGTGCGGGACAAAGGGGCTTGGGATAGCGTTCCGAAACAGGCCGATCAGGCTTGGGCCGCACTGAACCCGCGGTTCAAGGCGATCACCGACAAATACCCGAAACTCGCCAACACCAACAATCGCGGGCACTTGGGCACGTTGGGTAGCGGTAACCACTTCATCGAGGTGTGCCTGGATGAAACCAACCGTGTCTGGTTCATGCTGCACAGCGGTTCACGCGGGGTTGGTAACGCCATCGGCAACCTGTTCATTCAACTGGCTCAGGCCGACATGCGCCAGCACCTCGCCAACCTGCCGGACCGTGATCTGGCCTATTTCGAAGAAGGCAGCCGGCATTTTGATGATTACGTCGAAGCCGTCGGTTGGGCCCAGGATTTCGCCAGACAGAACCGGGCCTTGATGATGCACGCGGTGATTCAGGCCACACGTAAAGTGATCAGCAAACCGTTCGAAGTCGCTCTGGAAGCGGTCAACTGCCACCACAACTATGTGCAGAAAGAACGGCACTTTGGCCAGGATATTCTGGTCACCCGCAAGGGCGCGGTGTCGGCGCAGAAGGGCGAGTTGGGGATCATCCCAGGCTCGATGGGCGCGAAAAGTTTCATCGTTCGCGGGCTCGGCAACGAGCAATCGTTCTGTTCCTGCAGTCACGGCGCCGGTCGCGTCATGAGCCGCACCAAAGCGAAAAGCCTGTTCACCGTCGAAGATCAGGTCCGCGCCACCGCCCACGTCGAGTGCCGCAAAGATGCATCCGTGATCGATGAAATCCCCATGGCCTACAAAAACATCGACCACGTCATGCACGCCCAGCGCGAACTGGTGGAAGTGCTGCACACCTTGCGTCAGGTGGTGTGCGTGAAGGGATAGGCGCTACTGCGCCAGCCCAACCTTTCCTGATCGGGCTGTTGGATGTCTGGAACTCGTCACTGATCCTTTTCGCAATTCACCATCCACGACACACCGAACCGGTCCACCAGCATTCCGAAGCGTGCGGCCCAGAAAGTCTCTTCCAGTGGCATTTGCACCTTGCCGTCTTCTGATAACGCGTCGAACACACGTTGCGCTTCGGCAATGCTGTCGACGTTCAGCGAGACCGAGCAACCGCTCATGTCATCCGTGGGGCGATCCGGTGTGGTGTCCGAACCCATGATCGCCTGATCACCCACGGCCAGACAGGTATGAATGATCAGGTTGTGCAAGTCGGCGGGGAAGTGTTCGCGCGCTGGGCTTTCGCCGAAGGTCATCATCATTTCGATCTGGCCTGGCAGGGCTTGCTCATAGAAGGTGAAGGCAGCTTTGCAGTCGCCGTTGAAGATGAGGTAGGGATTGATTTTCATGTTTTGCTCCCGGTAACCGTGGGTCTGGAGACCCATATTGGCCTTTGAATGGACTCCAAGTAGCAAAGCGTTAGACGTGGAATCGTGCCGGGTTTGTTTAGACGTTTTTTCTATGGAAGAAGCGAGGCTTATTGCTTGAACACTCAGGCCGCCGCACGCGTGGCGGGCGATGGGCGCAGCAGACGCTCGACGGCGCCGATCACCAGGCTTTCCAGCAACTCATCGCGCTGCGCGTCCTCCAGCGGGTGATGTGCCAGCCAGCCGGGGGCGCTGTTGAGCAAGTTGGCGATGGCGTGTCCGGCGGCGATCAAACCCTGTTCGCCGAGGCGGGACGGTGCGCCGAGCATCTTCAGCAACGTGCGTTCGTATTGCTCGCGCAACTGTCGAACACGCGCTTGCTGCTCGGCGTTCAGGCAGCCGCTGTCGCGCTCCGCCAGGCGAAAATGCCACGGCATTTCCCGGTGCAGATTCAAATGCGCGCGGATCAGGTTGGGCAGTTTGTCGCGTTTTGCCGAGCCTTTTTGGTCGATGCGCCCCAGGGTCGACAGCAGTTCTTCGTAGAACTCCTCGATCAGGTCGAGCAGCAAGTGCTGCTTGCTCGGGTAATGGTGATACAACGAGCCCGGGGACAGCCCCAGGCACGTTGCCAGCTCACGCATGCCGACCTGCCCGAACCCCTTGCTGGCGAACAACTCCAGCACGATGTCCCGGTACTCGGCGAAGCGCGAGCAACGCTCAGGCATAGGCATGGAAGCCACGTCCTGTCTTGCGTCCCAGGTAGCCGGCGGCGACCATTTCCTTGAGCAGCGGAGCGGGGCGGTATTTGCTGTCGTTGAAACCGTCGTAGAACGCTTCGAGAATCGCCAGCACGGTGTCCAGACCGATCAGGTCGGCCAACGCCAGCGGACCGATCGGCTGGTTGCAGCCCAGGCGCATGCCGGCGTCGATGTCGTCGGCGCTGGCCAGGCCTTCCTGGAACACCAGAATTGCTTCGTTGATCATCGGCACCAGAATCCGGTTGACCACGAAGCCCGGACGGTTGCCGGCGGTGATCGCGGTTTTGCCGAGGGTGGTGGCCATATCCAACGCCAGGGCGTGGGTCGCGTCGCTGGTTTGCAGGCCACGAATCACTTCGATCAGGCCCATCACCGGCACCGGGTTGAAGAAGTGCAGGCCGATGAAACGCTCAGGCTGGCTGACGCTGGCGGCCAGTTGAGTAATCGACAGCGACGACGTGTTGGAGGCAATCACGCACTCGGCGCTGACCTGCGCGGCGATCTGTTGCAGCACGCGCAGTTTCAGGTCGAGGTTTTCGGTGGCGGCTTCGATCACCAGCTGAACGTTGTGCAGGCTGCTGTAATCGGTGCTGGTGCGGATCCTGGCGAGGGCGTCGAGCTTTTGCGCTTCGGTCAGGGTTTCCTTGGCAATCTGCCGGTCGAGGTTTTTGCCAACGGTGGCCAGGGCTTTTTGCAGCGCGCTCTCGGAGATGTCGATCAAGGTCACGTTGAAGCCGGCCACTGCGCAGACTTGCGCAATGCCGTTGCCCATGGTGCCCGCGCCGATCACGCCGATGTTTTGCAGATTCATGTTCCGTCCTTCCGATCAAACCCTGCGATACCTTGGCCGACGTAACGGCCGAAGGCGTACTATTGGCCGCGAGTCTAGAACCGGCAGGGCGGTTGTCCTATGCCGCAACTGTTCAACGGTGCTGGTGTTTTTTGCCAGTCGGGCGATGGGGAGAGAAGCGTTCAAATGCGGGAAAAGGACTCGGTGGCGGCCTACTTCGTGCAGGCGATGATCCATGGGCAGGGGGGCAATCCGCAGCGTTCGCGAGCTGCGCTGGAAGAGGCGGGCATCGACCCGGCATTGATCGAGCAGCCGACCGCCCGCGTGCCGGCGAGCGCGTTTGCTGCGCTATGGCTGATTCAGATCCGCGAATTGAACGATGAGTTCTTCCGACTCGACTCCCACGGCATGCCCCCCGGCAGCTTCGCGCTGATCTGCCGCGCCTTGATCCAGGAACCCGACCTGCACAAAGCCATGCGCCAGTGCCTGGCCAACTTCGCGCTGTTCCTGCGCGACTTTCGCGGCACCCTGACCGTGCGCGGCAAACGCGCGATCATCAGCCTGGACAGCCACGCGCAAAACGAAGACGCCAGCCGTTTCGGTGAAGAGACGTTCCTGGTGTTGATGATCAGCCTGCTGTGCTGGCTGGGCGGGCGGCGCATCCCGATCGACCGCGCCGATTTTCGCCACGAGCGCGTCTCCCTCAGCGACGACCGATTGCTCTGGGGCCCCAACCTGACCTTCGGCGCCGACCGCACCGAAATCGAATTCGCCAGCCACTACCTGCGCCTGCCGGTGGTCCAGGACCTGGCTTCACTGAAAGTGTTCCTGCGCACGGCACCGCAATGGCTGGTGATCCGCTTCCGCAACCAGCATGGCCTGGCATCACAAGTCCATCAGCGCCTGCGCAACAGCCATTACAGCCAATGGCCGACCTTACAGGCGTTCGCCCTCGAACAACACCTGAGCCCCAGCACCTTCCGCCGCAAACTGGAGCGGGAAGGCTGTTCGTATCAGGAGATCAAGGACGAAGTGCGGCGCGGGGTGGCGTTTGAGCAGCTGCGTGAGAGCCGGGCGAGTATTAGTGATATTGCTGAGCAGCTGGGGTTTCAGGAACCGAGTGCGTTTCATCGGGCGTTCAAGAAGTGGACGGGGGAGAGTCCTGGGCGGTATCGGGCGCGGTTTCAGGGGGGAGTCTGATGTCTTTGCTGCCCCTTAGCGAGGAACAAGCCCTCGCTAAGGGGCTGAGTGATTACTTAGGTGGAACGAAGTTGTCCAGCATTCGGTTCGCCGCCAGTTCCCCCAGCATGATGACCTGCTGAAGTGCCAAGAGGGTATGCCGATGGGGACCTTCCACCAATGCCGCCACGTCGCCGGCCATGACGCTGGCCGATGCCAAATTCTCACACGTTTGAACTAGCAAGGTTTCATGGTCGATGTCTGGCGCGATCATAAAAATAGTGCTGGGTTTGCGTGGAGTGTTGTTCATGAGCGCTGCCGGGTTGAGATAGAAATCGAGGGCGCGCTCGGCGGCCTCATTGAGTTTTTTTGAGGCGACGGATTCGTACGGGGATGCCGGATCGGGGGCCGGCGGATTGGGTGTAACTTTGAACATACGCTAAGTCCTTTAATTTGGCCGCAACCCTCTTGCTACTAAACATAAGGGTGGCGGCTGTTCGCAGGTTAGTAGACCGGGGACCTAGCAATCCGGCGCGCCCGAGAGCGCCCTGCGCACAGCCACCATCAAGTGCAGGCAAATGAATACCTGATTGATAGGCGCTAATGCACCTTGCTAGATACCGGGCTACTAAACCCGACCACTGATAGGCAGTGGCAGGGAAACAATAGAGGCCAGGGGCAAGGATCACAAGCCGGCGGATTCTGTCTTAACCGTAGGTAATGGCGCAAGGTCTTGTAGCCTTCGGGACGTAACACTGGGTGTTTTTAAACACGCATCGTTAAACGCGTGAAAGCGCTCCAACATCTGAGGACGCGTCCGACATTTTTCCGGGTGTCTTGCGGCGCGACCCCACCCGACGCCCGCTTGAGTTCTTCTTGGGTGTGCGCGGTGACGTGTGTTTTTTGAATTGAGGTTCTGGTAGGCGATGCCGGATCGATCACCGGCGGATGGTAGGACGCTGACGGCTGCGGCGCTTCTCTGAATTACGTCGGTCAAGAGGACGACGTTGGGGCATTCATATCATTGACGCCTCAACATAGATGCTGCTTGTTCCGTCACCGATGACGGCCTTTGGTCAACAGTACGAGTTCGCTCCAATAAACGCCAAAGTCATTTCGACCGATTTCGTCAAAGCTGTCAATATAATGATGATTACGTAGATGGGCGTTGGGTTATTGGGTGTCAGCGTCTCGACAAAACTTTCATTGAGAGGACGATACCAACTCTAGGCGTGTAGCTTGAAGCTTGAGGTCCATTTCCAAGAGTAGGTATCAATATAGTCACACGATAAAGGAACTAACTATATGTCGTTATTGCATGCGGCTTGGCCGCACATTGATACGGTTTTGCGTATCATTCCTGGCATCATTTTACTGCCGCTTACCTTTTATCTAGGTTGGAAGAAAATTGGCAACAAGGTTCTAATTTCCTATAGCACAGCTCACGAAAGACTAACGGCAACACGCGTTGGCGACATAGTGATAACAAATCTAAAAGATAAACCACTGACCGTGCACGAAATATATGTGCTTGTTGATCGGCATTTTGTTGTGCCAGTGCAGAAACTCAGCCCGCCAATAGTCGTGAAGGGGTTGGAAAGCATCGCGCTAGATACGGACCCCGTATCGAATTACTATTTAGGCGAGGAGGAGTACAACTTTGACAAGTATTCAGGGCAAATCCTAGAGTTTTACCTTTCAACGCATGAAGGGCTGATTAAGTGCAAAACCGTAAATCCACCCTCCGTGGGATCGTACACAAAATTTAAAGACTATGTGGTAGCTATGCCGCATACCCAGCGATATAACGGAATTGTATATAACGAAAATGCAGCGTACGCTCTCATTTATAGGTATGAGGGCGAGAGTAAAACGGCAATATTGGAAACTGGCGGACTCATCCTTACAGGATGGCCATTTCTACCGAATCAACTACAACTGCATGATATGAGATCAGAGCATTCAGTGAAAGCAGCGCTAATGGCTTCAGAAATAAAATATCTGATCAAGGAGTCTGAACTTCACGTCCACAAACTAAATTAGCTCGCGTGTCCGTTCTGTGGAGTAAAAATTGATTTGTCTAGTCGTCCTACCTATTACAAAAGGCAGCTTTCACAAGCGGTCTTTTGTAACGGCAGATTCAGGGATAGCATATTTCAAGCCATCAAATGATGGTGGAAACAATCTTTGCTATCCTCTCTGTCAATTCGTGCACTTCACCTGACAGAAGGCGATATTCATCCGTAACTTGCTCTTGGCTTTTGTTGGCGAGAAAAAAAAGCTTACCTGCTGACTCGAAAACTGTGCGAGCGAGATCATCTGCGGGATTTATCTCATTGGCCCGAATCCATCGACCGATAGCGTCATAAGAGAGGCCGTATAATTCCTCCTTCCAGTGTGGGCGGTTAACCAAGTTAAGGATTACACGCTGAGCGTCGATTCTGTTATTGAATTCAATCATAGCGACTGAGACCTCCTTAGCGTTTCCATCCACATTGGAACAATGGCCACTTCTTCGGTAGCTGTGATCACTTCTTCGCGAGTGATGTTTTCGCCAAAGCCCCGAGTTGAAAGTAGGCGAGCACGTGTGAGTATAGAAAACACATTAGAAGTGATTTCAAGCCTTGGCTGAACCAACAGAGGGGATTGTCTAGAGAAAATAGGATTTCCGACAGAAAGCGAATGGCATGTCGCGAAATTACGAATTGCCAAAAATATACACGAGAGATGAAAAGTCGCACTGTTTGACGAGTTTGTTAATTCGAAGTAGGAACGATCGAAAAGCTTTTTAAATTTATCGCAGTCGTCGAAATCTGCGCGATAGCGAGCAGGTTTTCCGAGATCACTTAAAAAGTCTGAACCGTCAGAGGAAAAAAGCAGTTTTGATTCCAAATGCAAATGCCATGCGAATGGATTACCTTCAGCCCATAAGGCGCGTAAGCGATCATACTTGTATATAGAATATTTTGCGGAGTCTATATGGCCTGCTGGGCCGTCGACGCATGCCAAAAGATCGACATCGGATCCCATATCGATCTCCCCGCGGCAGATCGATCCAAAGGCATAAATGTGCATGCTCATCGCCGTCCAAACCTTTTTACGAGGATCGCAGTAAGGAATGCAAATCCAACTAAACGAGTAGCAGCAATTATTGAGGAAAACCAGATCGGGTAGGGATTAGGGGTACTGATGCCAAAAAATACTCCAGGGGACGCGAAGAAACTTGTGAGATAAGCTTTCAAATCCCATGGATTTGCGAAATTGTAAGTGTCATATAGGGCAATCGCCAAGTGAACAACTACGATGGATCTCAGCAATTTTAGAGTGTTCTCACCATTACCCCAGATCGCGTCGAGCATCCGAAATTCGAGCCACTTTATAAACTGAGGTAGTTTTTTCCAGCCTGGGTACTTATTTCTATAATACGTCTCGCTTGATGACCAGGACTTTTTAAGATAACTGGATGTAGCATCCAATTCTTGGGAGATTGCCCTGTTAACCGCCTTAGCATCACCTATCTGTTGAAAATTCATTCGCAGTGATCTAGCGAATCTTAACTTCAGGTTTTCTTGCTGCGGCGCTTCTCGTTCAAGGATATCGTCATCGATTTGGCAACGCTCAAAGATTGCATATTCGAACTTGCATCCGGAAAACGCAGACTGATGAAGATTGCAACCAATGAAGCGACACCCGGTAAAATCGCAGGTATCGAAGACGCAGTTATTGAAGTAGCAAGCGTCGAAGACTGAATGTTGAAATGAGACATTTTTAAGCGTCATTTTCTTAGCATTCAGTCGAACATAGACCTTGAACGCGTAGTCTTTCGGCTCGTTCTCAACATTAACGCTGACGTAAAAATCGGTGATGACCTCTCGATTTCCTCGCTTAAGTGCTTTGCGAGCCTCAGGCTCCAGGGGATCCATCGTTGGCTTCCCGGTCGTAGCGCCTAGACTTTCTGAGCTTGGGTTGTCTTCCTTCATATTCAGCCTACGTTGCCCTTAGAATTCCGTTATAGATCCCCCAGCGGCTTATATTACGCGTTACATCAAATCGTTCACAAACTTTCCGGAAATATGCGAGCGCATTGCGTTGCGTTGCGTCGCAAAATTATGAGTGTGGCTGCTTTTGAGTCGGTTTGTGCGCAAGTTCGTATCCAATTGTCCGGCTGAAGTACCATGACGATATTAGCGCAATCAGCGACCCTCATCTGCCGAGCCCATCACCCTATGCCTGCGGCACTTTCTCGTTTCACCTCATTACTCGACCAGGCTCGGCGCGCCTTGCTCCTGGTCTGGGGCACTTCTCGCGGGCTGTTTCTCGGCCTCGTGCTGGCGACCCTGATCGCCGGTGTCCTTCCGGCGCTGGCCGCGTGGCTGGGCCAGCGCATCGTTGACGCAGTGGTTTTCGCCATGCAATTGCACGCGCAGCAGGGCAGTGCGCCGTTGTGGCCGGTGGTGCGTTACGTGTTGTTCGAGGCGGGCGTGCTGGCGTTGTTGTCCGGGACGCAGCGGGCGTTGTCGGTTCAGCAGTCGTTGTTGCGGGTGCAGTTGGGGCAGAAGGTCAACACGATGATTCTGGAGAAGGCCCAGACGTTGTCGTTGGTGCAGTTCGAGAATTCCGAGTTTTACGACAAGTTGGTGCGGGTGCGGCGCGAGGCGTCGACCCGGCCTTTGGCGTTGGTGATGAAGTCGTTGGGGCTGGTCCAGAACCTGATCGTGTTGATCAGCTTCGGCGTGTTGCTGGTGCATTTTTCGCCTTGGGCGCTGGTGTTGCTGGTGGTCGGCGCATTGCCGGTGTTTTTCGCCGAGGCGCATTTTTCCGGGGATGCGTTCCGGCTGTTCACGCGGCGGGCGCCGGAGAGTCGGCAGCAGAACTACATCGAGACGCTGCTCTCCCACGAGGGCTACATCAAAGAGGTCAAGTTGTTCGGCTTCGCGCCGCTGCTGTTGAAGCGCTATCGCGAGACGTTTGCTCGCCTGTATGCCGAAGACCGGCGGCTGACCTTGCGCCGCGATGGCTGGGGATTTGTGCTGGGGTTGCTCGGCACGGGGGCGTTTTACCTCGCCTATGCGTGGGTGGTGGTCGATACCGTCCACGGCCAGATCAGCCTAGGGCAGATGACCATGTACCTGGTGCTGTTCAAGCAGGGGCAAACGGCGGTGAGCAACAGTTTGAGCGCCATCAGCGGCCTCTACGAGGATGGGCTTTACCTGTCGAGCCTCTACGAATACCTCGCCGAACCGGTGGTGGCCGATGCCGGGCATCTCACGGTGGGCGCCGTGCCTGGCGATGGTTTGCGATTCGAGAACGTTGGTTTTCGTTATCCGGGGGCGAGCCGCGCGGCCCTTGAAGGCATCGACTTGCACCTGGTGCCGGGGCACAGCCTGGCGTTGGTGGGGGAGAACGGTTCGGGCAAGACCACGCTGATCAAGTTGCTGACTCGTCTGTATCGCCCCGATCACGGGCGCATTCTGCTCGACGGCAGCGATTTGCAGGCCTGGGAAGAAGACGCGCTACGCCGGCGCATCGGCGTGATTTTTCAGGATTACATCCGCTATCAGTTTTCCGTCGGCGAGAACATCGGCGTCGGCGACACGCTGGCGTTCAACGATGAGCAACGCTGGAAGGAAGCGGCAACCGAAGGCATGGCCGCGCCGTTCATCGAGGGGCTGGATCGAGGCTACGCCACTCAACTGGGCCGCTGGTTTGCCGGTGGCCAGGAGTTGTCCGGAGGGCAGTGGCAGAAGATTGCCTTGTCTCGCGCTTACATGCGCCGTAACGCCGATATCCTGATTCTGGACGAGCCGACCTCGGCACTCGACCCGGCAGCGGAAGCGGCGGTGTTCGAGCATTTCAGCCAGCACACCGAAGGCCGCATGACGTTGCTGATCTCGCACCGGTTTTCCAGCGTGCGCAACGCCGACCACATCATCGTGCTGGATCAGGGGGCGATCCTTGAGCGCGGCGATCACGGCAGTCTGGTGGCGGCGGGCGGGCGCTATGCGCAGCTGTTCAACCTGCAAGCCCAGGGTTACCGCTAGGCCCGGCGATCTGCGGTGGTTTTGCTTTCATCAGGCCTTCGAGTGCCTGGCGGTATTGGCTGCCACCCCGGCTCATGCTGTTGTTGTGCGTGCCGCCGGGGATCAACAGCAGACGCTTGGGTTCGCTGGCGGCGTTGAACAACTGCTGGCTGAACCGCGAGGGCATGAACGGGTCGGCCAGGCCATGCACCACCAGGAGCGGCATGTCGATGTCGACGATCTTGTCGATGGAATCGAATTTCTGCGACAGCAGCCAGCGCACCGGCAACCATTTCACCGGCAGGTTGCTGTCGGCCACTTGCGCCACGGCATCGCCTAGCGAGGTGAACGTGGACTCGATCACCAGACCGCGCACCGGTATCGGGTTGCGTTGTTTTTTCGCCTGCGCCGCCAGGTCTGCCGCGAGGTCGATGGCGACCGCGCCGCCCAGTGAATGGCCATAGATCAGGCGCTTGTTGGCGTCCGGTTGCATCGTCTTGAAACGCTCCCAGGCGACGCGGGCGTCCTCGTAGACACTGGCTTCCGACGGCAGGTCCCCCTTGCTCTGGCCGAAGCCGCGGTAGTCGATGGCCAGCACCGAATAACCCATCGCCCGCAATTGCTCGATGCGGAACGCCTGACCGGTCAGGTTCCAGCGCACGCCATGCAAATACAGGATCGACGGCGCATCGCGGCGCGCGGCCGGCCACCACCAGGCATGCAGGTTTTGCCCGTCCTTGAAGCTGGCAGGCTTGATATCGAATTCCTGGACGTCTGTTGGTAAACCGCGATACCAGCCGGCGGTGCCCGGCTCGATGCGGAACAACAGCTCACGTTCTTTGTATTTGAGTGCGCCGCACCCGACGGGCAAGCCGACGACCAGCGTGGCCATGCACAGCCAGTGCAGCCAGCGGCGGCTTATGCGGCTCATCAGGTTTGAAAACATGCAGGCGGCCTGAGGGTGAAAAGGAAAGTTCGGGTTTTAACAGATGCGTGGGGGAGGTGGGGATAAATTCGACAGTCGTATGAAGGGCACGGATCAGTCGGTGATGCGTAGGGCCCCATCGCGAGCAGGCTCACTCCTGCAGGGGAACGCATTCCAATGTGGGAGCGAGCCTGCTCGCGATGGCGTCCCTTCTGCCCACGCATCTCGCAAAGCCATTCGTCTTTGCCTCAAACCCCACCCAACAAAAAGATTGAATAATCACACAAAATGTTATTTAAATAACAAAACAACAACGTCCAGCATCAGTCTGGCAAGCCGGATCAAGGTGGGATAGCAATGAGCAAGATCGCAGTCATCGGCAGCAATATGGTGGATCTGATCACCTACATCGACCGCATGCCGGCCCAGGGTGAGACGCTCGAAGCGCCGGGGTTTGCCCTCGGGTGCGGCGGCAAGGGCGCCAATCAGGCGGTTGCCGCGGCGAAGCTCGGGGCGGATGTGCTGATGCTCACCAAGGTCGGCGATGACATGTTTGCCGATAACACCCTGGCCAATTTCCAGCGTTTTGGCATCGACACCCGTTACGTGCAGCGCGTGCCCGGCGTGTCCAGCGGTGTGGCGCCGATCTTCGTCCAGGCCGACTCGCACAACAGCATCCTCATCGTCAAAGGCGCCAACGCGCACCTGGTCCCGGCGGATATCGACGCGGCGGCCCAGGCGTTGCGCGAGTGCTCGCTGATCGTTCTGCAGCTCGAAATCAATGTCGACACCGTTTACCACGCCATCGAATTCGGCCGCGCGCACAACATTCCAGTCTTGCTCAACCCGGCGCCAGCGTTGTCCGGCCTGAGCCGTGAGCATTTGGCGAACCTGGATTTCCTGGTGCCCAACGAATCCGAGCTAGCGCTGATCACCGGCCAGGTCGTGGACTCGCCGGCGTCGGCCCATAAAGCCGCCCAAACCTTGGTCGCCGACGGCATTCGCCACGTCATCGTGACCCTCGGCCAGCAAGGCGCGCTGTACGTCGGCGAGGAAGGCGAGTTCCAGATTCCCGGCCTGTCGGTTGCCGCGCGCGACACCACCGGTGCAGGCGATGCCTTCATCGGTTGCTTCATTCATCACTGGAGCCGCGACCGCGACATCCGCGCCGCCATGACCCAGGCCGTGGCGTATTCCGCCTGCTCGGTCACCGGCCTGGGCACCCAGACCTCCTACCCGGACGCCACTGCATTCGCTGAATTCCAGCGCCAGCTCGGCGCTTGAAATCGAGCTGATTCACCCCTCAACACTCACCACGGAGAACAACAATGACAAAGCCTCCGCTCCAACAGACGGCCGATGGTTTCTACCTGAACCGCACGCCCTGGTTCGCCTTCATTTTGCTGTGCAGCATCTTCGCGCTGTGGGCGGCCGCCGCGAGCATGAACGACGTGCTTATCGCGCATTTCAAGAAGGCCTTTCTGCTCAGCGATTTCCAGACCGCGTTCGTGCAATCGGCGTTTTACCTGGGCTATTTCTTCGTGGCGATTCCGGCCGCGCTGGTGGTCCGCCGTTTCAGTTACAAGACCACCATCCTCATTGGCCTGATGCTCTACATGTTCGGTTGCCTGCTGTTCTTCCCGGCGGCGTCGACCGCCAAGTACGGCATGTTCCTGCTGGCGCTGTTTGTGATCGCGGCGGGGCTGTCGTTTCTCGAAACGGCATGCAACACCTATTCGACGCTGATGGGACCGCGTGAAACCGGCACCCGTCGCCTGAATATTTCCCAGACCTTCCATCCGTTCGGCGCGATGGCCGGGGTCTACGTCGGCAGCTTCGTGATGTTCAAGGACACCGACGCCACCCGCGAGCAGCTCACGCAAATGAGCGCTTCGGACGCGGCGGTCCAGCAACTGCAAATGATCCAGTCCACCTTGCTGCCGTACAAATGGATGATCGCGGTGCTGGTGCTGATGTTCATCCTGATCGCCATCACCCGGTTTCCGAAGTGCAAGGGCAATCAGGTGGCCAGCAAGAAATCCGCCAGTCTCGGCCAGAGCCTGTCGCGACTGTGGCGCAACAAGCGCTTCACCTTTGGCGTGCTGGCGCAGTTTCTGTACGTCGGCGCCCAGGTCGGTGTCTGGAGTTTCACCATTCGCCTGGCGATGCAGTTGGGCGGCATGAACGAACGCAGCGCGTCGTGGTTTTTGCTGACCACCTTCGCCGCCTATTTTGTCGGCAAGCTGATCGCCAACGTGCTGATGCGCAAACTGCACCCGGCCAAGGTGTTGGCGGTGTATGGCGTGCTGTGCATCGTGTTGCTGGCGTATACGATCCTGGTGCCGAACATCACGGCGGTGTACGCCGCCGTTGGCGTCAGCGTATTCCTCGGGCCATGCTGGCCGACCATCTACGGCTTGACCATTGACGGCCTGGGCGAAGACACCGGCGTCGGCGGTTCGCTGCTGGTGATGAGCATTGTCGGTGGCGGGGTGATCCCGATCTTCCAGGGCCTGCTGTCCGATTACAGCGGCGGCAACATGCAACTGGCGTACAGCGTGCCGTTGTTGTGCTTCATCGTGATCGTGATGTACGCGGTGCGTTGCCTGCGTCATTCCGACAGCGAACGGAGGCCAGTAGGTGCGGTGGTGACTTCATGAACACGCGGATCAACCTGCAGCCGTCGCAGTTCGGCGAGGCGCACAAAACTTTGCTGGAGTCGGAGGCGTTCACGGTCAGTTCCTGGGTCTATCCCAGTGGCGTGCTGGCGCTGGAGTTGGCCAACAGTCGCGGCCGTCTGGTGGTGTTGCCGTATCTGGGGCAGATGATCTGGTCCGCCGTGTTCGACGGTTGCGACCTGACCATGAGCAACCTGTTCAGCCAGCCCCGGCCGAGCCCGACGGTGATCGGCACTTACGGCTGTTTCATGTTTCACAGTGGCCTGTTGCGCAACGGTTGCCCGAGCCCCGAGGACGATCATCCGCTGCACGGCGAGATGCCTTGCGCAGCGATGGATCGTGCCTGGCTGGAGGTCGGTGAAGACAGCGCTGGCGGTTTCCTGCGACTCGGCGGCGAGTACGAATATGCGCAGGGGTTTGGTGACCGATACCTGGCCACGCCCAGCGTGACCTTGCGCGCTGATTCCGGGCTGTTCGACATCGCCATGCAGGTGACCAATCTGGCAGGCAAGCCGATGGACCTGATGTACATGGCGCACATGAATTACGCCTATGTCGACGGCGCCCGCTTCATCGAGCCCTTGGGGGTCGAGCGCGTGCGCTTGCGCAGCAGCGTGCCGGCCCACGTCAAACCGACGCCGGCCTGGACTGAATACATGCAGGTGCTGGCCAAAGACCCGGAGCAGTTCACCTGCCTGGATCAGCCGAGGCTCTACGACCCCGAGATTGTGTTTTTCTTCGACGGCGTGCGGGCGGACGACAGCGGTCATGCGCATTTTCTGCTGAGCCATCCCGACGGTGCGGCGTTCTACACCCGCTACCGTCCAGACCAATTCGACCACGCCGCGCGCTGGATCCTGCACAACCCCGATCAGCAAGTGGCAGCGTTTGTGCTGCCGTCCACTTGCGAGCCGGAAGGCTATCGCGCCGAGTCCGCCAAGGGCCATGTGCGTTCGCTGGCGGCAGGGGCGACGGCGGATTTTTGCGTCACCACCGGTTACCGGAGTGCAGCGGAACAACAGGCCTTGATCAGATGATCAACTGCGCGCCGCTGGCGGTGATGGCGTCGCGGTAGGCCTTGGGGATTTTCTTGTCGCTGACCACGAACTGGAAATCCCCGAGGTTGGCGAAATGCGCGGTACGCACCGTGTCGAACTTGCTGTGGTCAGCCAGCAGCAGCCGCTGTTGCGCCTGGCGCAGGACCTTCTGCTTGACCTCCACTTCATTGAAATTGAAGCAGGTCACGCCGAAGTCCTGGCTGATGCCGGCGGCGGACACGAAGGCCCAGGTCAGGCGCACGCTGTCGAGGATGCCGGTTTCGCGGGTGTTCTCGAACACCTGGTTCTTGCGATGGAACGTGCCGCCGCACACCACGATGTGGCAGTTGGGTTTTTGCGACAGTTTGGTCAGCACGTTCAGGGAGTTGCACACCGCAGTGAACTCGAGCTCGTCGGGAATGAAATCGATCACGAAAGGCGTGGTGGTGCCGCAGTCGAAGAACACCGTGTCGCCCGGTTGGATAAACCCGGCGGCGAGTTTGCCGATGCGGCGTTTTTCTTCGACGTGGCGGGTGTCCTGTTCGGCCACGCGGTAATCGCCGGGCTCGTTGCCATCGTGGATTCTGGTGATGTAGCCACCGAGCAGGCGCAGGTGGTCGGTGTATTTGCTGAGGTCGCGGCGCAGGGTCATCTCGGACACGTCCAGCAATGCCGCCATCTCGCGCAGATGAATGGCGCTCTGGTCTTGCAGGGCTTGTTGAATCAGCTTGAGACGCTCGGCTTTTTTACTGTCCACAGGCATTCCGGGGTTGATTGTTGATGTTATTTAAGTAACATTATTTGTGAGTTTTGTAACGTTTTTGCGCGAATCACCCTCGATTGTGGCGCAGGGGCATTTGAATATACAAACAGGAGTTTTTGCGATGGCACACCTCGAACCCCAAGCGCTGGCGCAGTACATCGATCATACCTTGCTGGCGCCTGATGCTTCCCGCGAGCAAATCGCCGCGCTGTGTCGCGAAGCTGCCGAACACGGCTTCTATTCGGTGTGCGTGAATTCGGGTCAAGTCCCTCATGCGGCTCAGTGCCTTGAAGGGCAGCGCGTGAATATCTGCGCGGTGGTCGGCTTCCCGCTGGGCGCCGGCCTGAGCGACACCAAGGCCTTCGAAGCCGAGCGGGCGATTGCCGCCGGTGCCGGGGAAGTCGACATGGTGTTGAACATAGGCTGGTTAAAAGACGGCTTGTTTGATCAGGTGCGCGACGACATCGCCCAGGTGTTGCAGGCGTGCGGCAAGGTGCCGCTGAAAGTCATCCTGGAAAACTGCCTACTCACCGATGCCGAAAAGGTGAAGGCTTGCGAGATTTGTCGTGAACTGAAGGTCGCGTTCGTCAAGACTTCGACCGGTTTCAGCCGCAGCGGCGCCACCGTGGAAGACGTTGCGCTGATGCGTCGCACCGTCGGCCCCGACATCGGCGTCAAGGCCTCTGGTGGCGTGCGCGATTACCCGACCGCCCTGGCGATGATCGAAGCTGGCGCTACGCGACTGGGCACCAGCTCGGGCATCGCGATCATCGGCGGCGCATTGGCGGCTGGCGAGGGTTACTGATCAGTCCACCTGCAACACAATCTTGCCAATGTGATCGCCGGCTTCCATCCGTGCATGGGCCTGCGCGGCCTCGGTGTACGGGTAAACCTTGTCGATCATCGGCAGGCAACGCCCGGCAGCCAGTACCGGCCACACGTACTCGCGCAGCTGTTCGGCGATCGAGGCTTTTTCTTCACGGGTGCGCGAGCGCATCAGCGAGCCGGTGATCGTCGCGCGCTTTCCCATGATCGCCATCAGGTCGACGTCGTTGGCGCGGGCACCGCCGAGGAAGCAGAGCATCACCAGGCGACCCTCCATGCCCAGTGCCGCGATGTTCTGATTCAGGTACGAACCGCCCATGATGTCGAGGATCACGTTGACGCCTTTGCCAGCGGTTTTTTCCGCGATGACCTGGACGAAATCCTGGTCGCGGTAGTTGATCGCCTCGGCGCCCAGCTTGCGGATCGCCGCACACTTCTCCTCACTGCCCGCCGTGGCGAAGGCCTTGACGCCGAATTCGCGGCAGAGCATCAGTGCCGTGGTGCCGATGCCGCTGGTGCCGCCGTGAATCAACGCGCGCTGGCCTTTGCTGGCGCCGCCCATGTCGAACAGGTTGGCCCACACCGTGAAGAAGGTTTCCGGGACGGCCGCTGCGTGCACCCAATCCATGCCCTCAGGGATCGGCAGCGTCTGGCTGGCCGGGGCGACGCAATACTGCGCGTAACCACCGCCATTGGTCAGCGCACAGACGTTGTCGCCGACGATGAATTCGCTGACGTCGGTGCCGACGGCCACCACTTCACCGGCCACTTCCAGCCCGGGAATCGGGCTCATGCCGGGTTTCATCGGGTACTTGCCGGCGCGTTGAATCACATCGGGACGGTTGACCCCGGCGGCGTGCACACGGATCAGCACTTCGCCTGCGCCGGCCGTGGGCACCGGTTCCTGGCGCGGCTTCAACACCTCGGGGCCGCCGGGCTCGGTGATTTCAATCAGGGTCATGGTTTGCGGCAAAGTCATGTTGGAGTCCTGTCGAGAAAGTCGTCTGTAAATGGGATCGCATCAGTGAATCAATAATTCAGTCCAAACCACCAACCCCCTGTAGGAGCGAGCCTGCTCGCGATAGCGGTATATCAGTCACATTGCTGCAGGATCTGCCTACGTCTTCGCGAGCAGGCTCACTCCTACAGTGGGGCTGTTCAGCAAACGCATGGCCTGTTCCAGCAACAGTGCAATCACAATCGCGCCCGCCGCAATCACAAACAACAACCCATGCTGCCCGCCGCTGGCATTGAACAGCGCCGAATACGCAAACCCGGCAATCGCCTGGAAGGTGGCGAATGAAACCGTCGCACGGCTCCAGGCAATCTGCTGCTGGTGATGGTTCGGCAGCAGTTCATGCACCCGCGCCAGCGCCAGTGGAACGATGCCTGGCGGGAACGAACCGAGGATCACGGCCAGCACGGCCAGCGCCGTAAACGAACTGGAAATCGACAGCAGGCCGACGGCAATCGCCTGCACCACCAGCACCAGGCGGATGCTCAGCTTTGCGCCCAGTTGATCGGCCAGAAAACCGTAACTCACCGGCCCGATGATCGCGCCCAGTCCGTACATCACCCAGATCAGCGCGCCGATGTGCGGGCCGGCGCCGAGGCCGCGGGCCACGTAATCCACCAAAAACACCATGGCCGGCACCAGCCCGGCGGCCATGAAGGCGTATTGGGCGAACAACAGGTACACCCCTGGGTCGGTTGGTGTGGTGGTTTTCTCGATCGACACCGCAGCGGCTTGATGATGCGCCTCTTTCGGCCAACCGAACCAACTCGTGGCTGTCAGAAGCAGTGACAGCAGCCCCAGGCCAAACCAGGTTTGCTGCAAGCCAAGGCTCAGCAGCGGCGGCACAATCGTCCCCGAGCCGGCGATGCCCAGGCCGATGCCGAGGAAAATCGCACCGCTGGCCAGACCTCGGCGGGACGCCGGCACGTGGGGCAATACCGTCGCGGCCACCAACACCATGATTGCGCCACCGGCAACCCCCGACAGCAATCGCCAGCCGAAGAACCAGCTCACCGACAATGGAAAACCGCAGGCGAAAAACGACAAGGTCACGGCCAGCATCATCAGGCGTAACGCGGTTTTGTTCGACGTGCGGTTGGCCACTGGCCGGCCGATCAGCGCACCGATCAGGTAACCCACGAGGTTGGCGGCGCCGAGGTACACCACGTCGCTGGCGGAAAACCAGTGCGCCTGGATCAATGAGGGAATCAGCGGCGTGTAGGCAAACCGCGCCAGGCCGATGCTGACCAGGCTGGCGCTGAGGCCGGCGAAGATCGGCAGCCAGATCGCACTGCGCGGGGTAGTCGATGTGCTGTGCATGGGAAGGTCCTGAGAAGGTTTTACGCTGGCCTTCAGACTATCTCGATCGGTTGATGTAATAACGCAGCGAGTTTGCGCTATGGTGATGCAAATCTGCATCAGTGGGGGAGCCGTATGAATTGGGATGACGCACGGGTGTTTCTGGCGGTGTGCCGAGAGTCGACGCTGCGGGGCGCGGCGCGGGTGCTGGGGGTCGATCAGGCCACGGTCGGTCGACGGATCACGGCGCTGGAGAAGTCGTTGAGTGCGACGCTGTTTCTGCGCACCTCTGAAGGCTATGCGCTGACAGCGGTGGGGGAGGCGGCGCTGACGGCCGTGGAAAAAATGGAGCATTCGGCACTGGAACTGGAGCGTCGGATTCAGGGGCTCGACGATCGACTGACCGGGCTGGTGCGGGTCAGCACCACCGATTCCATGGCCATCGATTTTCTGATCCCGGCCATTGCCCACTTACATGAACAGCACCCCGACGTGCGCGTGCAACTGGACGCCTCCACGCAGATTCTCAGCCTGGCCAAACGCGAAGCCGACATTGCCGTGCGCAACACCCGGCCGGACAACCCGGACCTGATCGCCCGTCGCATCGCACGCTGGCCGGTGGGTTTGTTTGCTTCTCAGCATTACGTAGATGCCCATGGCGTGCCAACGCCGGGCTCGGCGTTCGAAGGGCACGACCTGGTGGTGTATCAGCCGTACCTGCAAGGCAATAAAGACATGACCCTGGTCTCGGAACCGCTGGGGCGCGGGCGGATTGTGGCGAGTCTGAGTTCCAGTCTGCTGGTGCGCCGATCCATCGCGGCGGGGCTCGGGGTCGGGGAAATTCCGGTGTACATGGGGGAGAGGGACGGGCTGGTCAGGTTATGGCCGGAGCGCACGCGACCGGTGCCCTATGACGTCTGGCTGGTGACCCACGCGGACTTGCGGCATACGGCCAGGGTTCGGGCGGTTATCGATGAAATTGTCGCGGTGTTTTCCGGTACCGGCGAGTGAGTCGTCGCCAATCGAAGGACTCACACAACCCTTGTGGCGAGGGAGCTTGCTCCCGCTGGGCTGCGGAGCGGCCCCCTATCTATCTAAAGAGAAGGGGACTGCTTCGCAGTCCAACGGGAGCAAGCTCCCTCGCCACAGATGATGTGATTGGCTGGTAAAGCCTGGGGACACAGAAGCCCCCAGGTCAGTCACGGTCATGGCATTTCTGGCAGTTCCTGCGGGCGCAGGTCAAACACCAGCACTTCGGCATCCACACCGTTGCTCAACGCCAGCACCTGCTCATCACGCACCCGCACGCCATCACCTTCTTGCAGCTGCACGCCATTGAGTTCGACGCTGCCACGGGCCACGTGCACATAGGCGTAGCGGTTGGCGGCCAGTTCCAGTGTGGCGCTTTCCTTGCCGTCGATCAGCGCGGCATACACCCGTGCGTCCTGACGCACCTTCAGCGAACCCTTGGCCCCGTCGGGAGAGATGATCAGTTGCAGGCGCCCACGTTTTTTCTGGGTGCTGAAGTGCTCTTGCTGATAACGCGGTTTGGCGCCGCTGACGTCCGGCACGATCCAGATTTGCAGAAAGTGCACCGGCCGCGTGGCCGAGTGGTTGTACTCGCTGTGGGCCACGCCGCTGCCGGCGCTCATCAATTGCACATCGCCAGGACGGATCACCGAACCGGTGCCCAGGGTGTCCTTGTGTTCCAAAGCACCTTCGAGCACGTAGGAGAAAATCTCCATGTCGCGGTGCGGGTGCTGGCCGAAGCCTTTACCGGCCGCCACACGGTCATCGTTGATCACCAACAGGTCAGAAAAACCCTGCTCTTTCGGGTTGCGGTAATTGGCGAAGGAAAAGGTGTGGAACGACTTCAACCAACCATGATTGGCGGCGCCGCGATCCGAGGCTTTGCGAAGGGTCAGCATGATGAAATCTCCTGTGGGGACGTTGATTCGTCCGAGTGAGGAGAAGGTTAATGGTTACTGGCTGGTGCAATAAGTAGATGGAAATTGAAATACTGTCTCGTTTAGGTTGACAGTAATAGGCGTGCGATTGCGTATTCTTATCCGACGCCGGCGCCACACTTGGCCATAATGCACAGCACCGCTCTAATGCCGGATACAAAACCCCTGTAGGAGTGAGCCTGCTCGCGATAGCGGTGTATCAGTCGGCATTTTTGGTAACTGACACACCGCTATCGCGAGCAGGCTCACTCCTACAGGGGATTGGTGTTTGTTAGAGGGACCTTCTTTTGACTTCAGTGACTGTGAACCCATGAAAACCGTGGCTATGGTGTTGTTTCCGGACTTTCTGCTGCTCGACATGGCCGGGCCCATGGAAGTGTTTTCCATCGCCAATCGATACCTGGCAGCAGATGACCGTTATGAACTGGCGACCATCGGCACCGAGCATGGCGCGCTGCGGGCCTCCAACGGCGTCAGCGTTCAGGCCGATCTGCACATCGATCAGGCCGATCAAGCCTACGACCTGCTGCTGGTGCCGGGCGGCCCGGGCGCGTACAACGAAAAACATCCGCCGTTGCTGTGTTGGCTCAAAGCAGCTGTCGATCGCGCCGGGCGCTACGGCTCGATCTGCACCGGCGCGTTCGTGTTGGGGCATGCCGGTTTGCTGGACGGTTATCGCGTCACCACCCACTGGCATTACACCGAACGGCTGATCAAAGGGTTCCCCAAGGCGACGGTGGAGACCGATCAGATTTACGTGCAGGACCGCAACCTCATCACCTCCGGCGGCGTCACTGCCGGTATTGACCTGGCACTGGCGGTGGTCGCCAAAGACCACGGCAAGAAAGTCGCCCAGGACGTGGCCAAGGTGTTGCTGGTGGTGATGAAACGCCAGGGCGGGCAAGCGCAATTCAGTCCGTTGATGGCCACTGTCGCGCCGCAGGAAACGCCGATCACCCGCGTGCAGAATCACGTGCTCGAACACCTCGACGAAGCCTTCAGCATCGAACGCATGGCCGGCCTGGCGAACATGAGCACGCGGCACTTCGCCCGGATGTTTGCCCGGGACGTGAACATGACGCCCATGGAGTTTCTGCAAAGCGCGCGCATCGATTGCGCCAGGAATCTGCTGGAAACCAGCGATCTGCCACTCAAGACCGTGGCCTTCAAAAGTGGCTTTGGCAGCGTGCGCCATATGCGCTTCCTGTTCGCTGAAAAGCTCGGTCTGACCCCGACGCAATACCGCGAACAGTTCAGCTAGAGCGTTCTTGGCCGTTGTGCGCACCGCAATGGCCGTGACGCTCCCCCCATGGCAGTTGTACCGTCACCGAGGCCTGCCAAGATAGCCATGAACTCTTTGCAATGGAGGTGCGGGAGCCTGGAAGGTGGGTGCGATCGATATTTCTGCACTGTGAGCCGGGCCAGGTTTTCAGCACGCAAACGTGCATGAACAGCTTCAGAGATTTAAACAGCGATACGGTGCTGCGGTTCGGCCCCTACGCCTTTCACCAGCGGCAACGGCTGATCCTGGACGGTGATCGGCCGCTGCGCATGGGCGGTCGCGCCCTGGATATCCTCCAGGTGCTGGTTGAGCGCGCCGGCCATGTGGTCAGCAAGGACGAGTTGATTGCCCACGTCTGGCCGACGTCCGTGGTCGAAGAAATCAACCTGCGCGTGCATATTGCGGCGCTGCGACGGGCGCTTGGCGACGGGCAGAACGGTGAGCGCTACATCGTCAACATCCCCCAGCGCGGTTATAGCTTTGTCGCCCCGGTGGAGTCGGTGCCGGCGACCACCGTGGTCTCGATCGAGACCGCGCAAAAACATCAACACAACCTGCCTGCGCGGCTCACACCCGTGACCGGACGGGACTCGATGGTCGGCAGCCTGGTCCGGCAATTACCGGTTCGGCGGCTCATGACCCTGGTCGGCCCCGCTGGCATCGGCAAGACCACCGTGGCGCTCCGCGTGGCCGAACTGCTGTTGCAGCACTATAAAGATGGCGTTTGGCTGGTGGATTTCGCGGTGCTCGATGATCCCGCACGCGTGGTGGATCACCTGACACAAACCCTGGAACTGGAGGTCGGCACAACCCTGGATGTGTTGGCGAATCGGCATATGTTGCTGGTGCTCGACAACTGCGAACACCTGTTGGAACGCTGCCGGGCATTGGTCGACGATTTGCTGGCGTCGGCGCCTCGGCTGTCGATTCTCGTCACCAGTCGTGAACCGCTGATGGCGGCGGGGGAAACAGTCCAGCGCTTGCCGTCGTTGGCGGTGCCGCCCGTGTCGGCGTTGCACAGCGTGGCCGAGTCCATGGGCTACTCGGCGGTGCAGCTGTTCGTCAGTCGCGCCCGAGCGCGTCAACAAGGGTTTGCCTTGCGCGAACAGGACCTCAAGGCAGTGCGTGAAATCTGTCGACGACTTGACGGTTTGCCGCTGGCCATTGAACTGGCAGCGGCGCAGATCGATGCGCTGGCATTGGTCGGCTTGCAGGCTCAGCTGGATAACTGTTTTCAACTGCTGACTCAGGGGCGACGCACGGCCGTGCCCCGGCATCAAACCCTCAAGGCTGCGCTGGACTGGAGCTATGAACGGCTGAACCAGGGGGAGCAAACCGTGTTGCAGCGCCTCTCGGTGTTCAAGATGTCCTTCACCCTGGAGGCGGCGATTGGCGTCAGCAGTTGCGAGCTGCTCAAACCCGATCAACTGGCGACGCTGGTACAGCGGTTGGTCGCCAAGTCGCTGCTGTCGATGGATCAGGTCAACGGCACCACGCGGTACCGCTTGCTCAATACCACGCGCACCTATGCCCTGGAGAAACTCGAACACAGCGGCCACCTGCGTACGTTCGAACAGCGCTACTCGCATTACATCAGCCGGGCACGCTGGGTCTCAGGCGTTCAGGTGCCCATGCAGCTCGTCGAGTAGCCGACGGACTTTGCTCAGGTCCGGGGTGGCAAAGCCTTCGGTGAACCGATTGTAGATCGGCGTCAGCAGTTCATGAGCCTGCTGATGTCGACCCTGGCGCTGCCACAATTGCGCCAGCGAGGTGGCGCTGCGCAGCTCCCAGGCCAGGGCGCCCTGATGCCTGGCGACATTCAACGCTCGCAGCAATACCTCCTCCGCCATCTCGCTTTTGTGGGAGCGAGCCTGCTCGCGAACGCGTCCACTCGGGTCATCCACTGCTTGCGCATTTTCTTCAGTCAGCAACGCATCAGCCCTGGCCCGCAATATCTCCGCCGTGCTCCAGCCCGCTGCCCCGGTATCGGCCCGTTGCCACAAGGCGTCATCGACGAACGTGGCGTCCAGCGTGACCATGATTTCCTTGATCAGCCCGGCACCCGGCGGTGGCGCCGACGGTGCTCCAGCCGGGTCGATCACCTGCGCGTAGTGTTGCGCCCACGTGTGAAACAGCAGCACCGAATGTTTCTGCGCCTGTTCCAGTAGCAGCCGTAACAGTTTGCGTGCGGTTGTACTGTCGCCGTTGTAGTGGGCGATCAGGCAGCCGGCCAGCGCCAGGGTGTAGCAAATGGAGGTGCCGTGGTTGATCTGGAGCGCGATGTCCAGCGCCTGGCGGGCGGTGCGCCACGCCTGCTCCGGCTGGCCTTGCAACCAGAGGATACGCGCCAGAATCGTCAGGGCGGCCACGCTCTGATCGTATTGCACGCCAAAGCCGTGGGTGAAGCGGTTGAGGTGCCCGCTCTGGGCCATGCGCTGGATGACCTGTTCGGCATTCACCCGGGCCAGTTGCTGATTGCCGGCAAAGTGCAGGGCCAGGACGCGCAGGCGGTGCGTGCTCAGTGACAGCACGGGGTCACCCTGGGCGCCCAGGCGGTCGAACAGCTGGCTCTGCTCCAGCGCCATTTGGTAGTGGCCGCAACTGAGATTGACCGCCATGTGCCCGGACACCGCCCGCAGTTGACCGGCCACGTCGTTGTTGTGCCTGGCCAGGGTTCTGGCGCTGACGAACGCGGCAATGGTTTCGGCCGTGCCGCCCTGGGTGTGGTAGCAGGAACTGCCGAGGGCGAGCTTGAGGGCCATTTGCAGGTGAGGACAGGGCTCGGGCGCGGCCTCCAGCAAGGCCAGCGCCTTGCGCACGTAAACGCCATGTTCCTTGAGCAG
The DNA here is from genome assembly GCF_007993905.1 of Pseudomonas sp. SJZ077. Taxonomy (NCBI): domain Bacteria; kingdom Pseudomonadati; phylum Pseudomonadota; class Gammaproteobacteria; order Pseudomonadales; family Pseudomonadaceae; genus Pseudomonas; species Pseudomonas sp. SJZ077. The sequence goes on along the minus strand of NZ_VIUJ01000001.1, from coordinate 38,734 downwards.
CGACAACTCCTGCCACAGCGGCGTCGACGTCGCAGTCAGCCGGATCGCCAGCGCCTGCGAACCTTGGGCGTTAAAGCCCCAGTCGAGGGCCGAACGAATGTCATCCAGACTGCGGGCGTAACGCTCGATCCACAGGCCCGTGGAAATCAGCTCCCAGTCAGTTTGAGCCTGATGCATCAAGACCAGGCAACGCTCAGCGTGGCGTTTTCGCGTATCCGGCAGGTCCACAGTCTGGTCGAGTTTTTCCAGTGCGTAGCTGCGGGTGGTGTCGAGCAAGCGGTAGAACACTTCTTCGTCGCCCACTTCCACGTTCAGCAACGACTTGGCCACCAGTTGCGTGATCGAACCGAACACCTCGCCGGGCTCGATGTGTTCGCCGACGATCACCGCCGCGGCCGACTCCAGCGTAAAACCGCCCCTGAACACCCCCAGTCGGCGCAGGCAGGTTTGCTCGCAGGCGTTGAGCAGTTCGAAACTCCAGTCGAGCGTGGCGCGCAGGGTCTGGTGCCGGCCCAGCGTCGACGGACAGCCTTGGGTGAGCAGGCGAAAACTGCCTTGCAACTGCGTCAGCAACCCGCTCAGGCCAAAGTGGCTGACTTGCGCCGCCGCCAGTTCGATGGCCAGCGGAATGCCGTCCAGGCGGTGGCAGATGTCAATCAATAACGGCAGGTCGTCATCGCTCAGCTCGAAACTGTCCTGGCTGGCCATGGCCCGCTCGACGAACAGTTGCAATGCGGAAAAGGTCAGCGCCTGGGCGCGGTCCAGCACCGCGATGGGGGGTGGGCAATCAAGCGATTCGAGACGCTGGACGAACTCACCTTCGGCCCGCAGGCTCTCGCGGCTGGTGGCCAGGATGTGCACGTGCGGCGCGGCGCGCAGGATGCTTTCGCAGAGCAGCGCGACCGCGTCGAGCAGGTGCTCGCAGTTGTCGATCACCAGCAGCATCCGCCGCTCGCGCAGGAACGTGGCCAGTCCGTTTGTAGATTCGGCATCGTGCAGGGACAAATCCAGCAGCGTCGCCAACTGGGCGCTGATCATGCTCGGATCGCTGAGCGGCGCCAGGTCCAGCAGGCGAATGCCGTCCCGATAGCGGCCGATCAACAGTTCGGCGACGCGCAGCGCCACGGTGGTCTTGCCGATGCCACCGGGGCCGACGAGGGTGATGAAGCGCTGGCGTGACAGCTGAGTGACCAGGTTTTCGACCAGTGATTGACGACCGATCATGCGCGTCCGGCGGATCGGCAGGTTATGGGCGCTCGGCTGGAGGCTTTCGCTCGCAGGGTGCTGCTCGATGGACTCGAGGGAGAAGGGCGCGACAAAACTGTAGCCGCGCTGAGCGACAGTGACGATATAGCGCTGGCCGGCCTGGCCGTCGCCGAGGGCTTTGCGCAGCGCCGCCATGTGCACGCGCAGGTTGATGTCTTCGACGACGCTTTTGGGCCATACCCCGGCGATCAGTTGCTGTTTGCTGACCACGTTTGGGGCGTGCTCCAGCAGAATCAGCAGAATATCCATGGCGCGCCGGCCCAGGCGCAGGGGCTGGTCGGCCTCCAGCACCAGGCGTTGTCCGGGATAGATCCGGTAGGGGCCGAAATGGATGGCCTGTTCTGGGGAAAGGGTCAACGTGTCGCTCCTGCTTGCAGCCGTCTGGTACGCGGTTTCCGAGCATATTCCTCAGGTTTTTCCGGCAACGCAACGAGGTGTTCGCCTGACTGTCGGGTGTCCGCTGCGACTGCCTGTACCGGGCGTCCCTGGCAGGCGCCGCATTTATTGAGGGACAACCTTGGCAAAGCCGCTGTTGAGGCTTTTGGCGCGCCAATGAAAATTAACAACGTTTAACTCGTCCTGCGTCTGGTCTACGCCCAAAACTCTGCTGCTTCAACACCCGCTGGTCTTGTAGGCGCGAGCCAGCTCGCGATAGCAGTGGGTCAGCTTGCTTCGATGTTGAATGTGCCGCCGCCATCGCGAGCAGGTTCGCTCCCACAGGGAATTGTGCCGGGCTGGCGAGTGGGGCATGTAGCAAAGGGATCAACTTGTCATGAGGACACCGGGATGAGCAACGTGGTGGTGGTCTATCACAGTGGCTACGGGCACACCCGGGTCATGGCCGAAGCCGTGGCCCTGGGTGTGGAACGGCATGTGGGCAGCACCTGCCTGCTGGTTCCGGTCGATGAAGTGGACCAGCACTGGGACCGGTTGCACAGCGCCGACGCCATCATCTTCGGCGCCCCGACCTACATGGGCAGCGCGTCGGCGCAGTTCAAAGGCTTCATGGAGTCCACGGCGGCGTTCTACCTCGCCCAGCCGTGGCGCGACAAACTGGCGGCCGGCTTCACCAATTCCGGCTGCCTGTGCGGCGACAAACTCAACACCTTGCTGCAGATGGCGGTATTCGCCGCGCAGCACTCGATGATCTGGGTCGGCCTCGACCTGCTGCCGGCGCGCTCCAGCACCGGCGCCTTCGACGGGCAAATGAATCGCCTCGGCAGCTCGCTCGGCGCCATGGCCCAGTCGAATGTCGAACAGACCCCGGACCTCGCCCCACCTCCCGAAGACCGTTGCACCGCCGCGCACCTCGGCGAGCGGGTGGCGCGGCTGGCTGAACGAATGAACCCATCACCGCTTTGATACACCCCCAACACTCGCAAAGGAGACATCGCATGAGTACGTTCACGACCCGAGATGGCACCGAGATTTACTACAAGGACTGGGGCACCGGCCAACCCATCGTCTTCAGCCACGGCTGGCCGTTGAACGCCGACAGCTGGGAGTCGCAGATGATCTTCCTGGCCTCCAAAGGCTACCGGGTGATCGCCCACGACCGTCGTGGTCATGGCCGCTCCAGCCAGCCGTGGACTGGCAACGACATGGACACCTACGCCGATGACCTGGCGCAGTTGATCGAGTTGCTCGACCTCAAAGACGCCGTGCTGTTCGGCTTCTCCACCGGCGGCGGCGAGGTGGCGCGCTACATCGGTCGCCACGGCACCGGTCGCGTGGCCAAGGCCGGGCTGATTTCCGCGGTGCCGCCGCTGATGCTCAAGACCGAAGCCAACCCCGGTGGCCTGCCGATCGAAGTGTTCGACGGCATTCGCCAGGCATCTTTGGCCGACCGTTCGCAGCTGTACATCGACCTCGCCAGCGGGCCGTTCTTCGGCTTCAACAAACCGGACGCCAAGCCGTCCCAGGGCATGATCGACTGGTTCTGGATGCAAGGCATGATGGCCGGCCACAAGAACGCCTACGACTGCATCAAGGCGTTCTCGGAAACCGACTTCACCGAAGACCTGAAGAAGTTCGACATCCCGACGCTGGTGGTGCACGGCGACGCGGACCAGGTGGTGCCCTTCGAAGCGGCGGGTATCGCCTCAGCAAAACTGGTGAAAGGTTCGCAGCTGAAGGTCTACCCCGGTGCGCCCCACGGCTTGACGGATACCCACAAGGATCAGCTCAACGCTGATCTGCTGGCGTTTCTCAAGGGTTGATGTACCCCGGCGCGGGCATGGGCCCGCGCCGGTTTTCGCTCTGATAAAACAGGTTTTATAACGCGTGAGTTTGAGCGGTGCAGGCGCGACGTGGGGGAAGGGCGCGCACCGCACGGCAACGCCACGCAAATGGGTTGATGCCTTCGCTGCGGGTGAAGATGTGGCAGAAATGCGCCTGATCGCAGAAGCCGCATTCGAGGCTGATTTGCGTCAGCGTCATGTCGGTGTTCTGGATCAATTGCTTGGCCCGGGCGATGCGTTGGTGACGAATCCAGTCCTGGGGCGAGAGCCCGGTGCTGCACTTGAACGCTCGGGAAAAATGACTGCGCGACAGGGCACAGGCGCGGGCCAGTTCGGTGACTTCAACGGTTTCACCCAGGCGTTCGAGGATCAGTTGCTTGGCCAGCTCTTCACGCCATGGGGTCAAGCCGCCGGTGGCTTTTCTGGGTGCTTCATCGACTGCAGCACGGGCGACGTTTTGCTGAGAATGGGCCATGACAATTGTCCGTGTCGGTGAGCTTCATTCTTGGTTGCGAGGCCTTGTCAGGCGAGTTAAACGTTGTTAATTCCTCATGCCGGGTGGGCAGTCTTACGTAAAGTCAGAGACAATCGTTACCCTCAAGCCTGGCTGAACACACAAGGAAACCGTGCCTATGAACCGTAACGATCTGCGTCGCGTCGACATGAACCTGCTGGTGATTTTCGAAGCGTTGATGTTCGAAAAGAACCTGACCCGGGTCGCTGAAAAACTGTTCATGGGGCAGCCGGCGGTGAGTGCGGCGCTGGGGCGGTTACGGGATTTGTTCGACGATCCGTTGTTGCTGCGCAATGGTCGCGCCATGGAGCCGACGGCGCGGGCACTGGCTATTCTCAAGGAGCTGCAACCGGCGATGGATGTGATTTCCGGGGCGGTCAGTCGGGCGAAGGAATTCGATCCGACGACCAGTAGCGATGTGTTCCGCATCGGGCTGTCGGACGATGCCGAGTTCGGTTTGTTTCCGCCGTTGTTGCGGCAATTGCAGGAAGAGGCGCCGGGGATCGTGGTGGTGGTGCGTCGCGCCAACTATCTGCTGATGCCGGCGTTGCTGGCCTCGGGTGAGATTTCCGTGGGGGTGAGTTACACCACGGATTTGCCGGCGAATGCCAAGTGCAAGAAGTTGCGGGACATTCCTTGCAAGGTGCTGCGCGGGGACAAGCGGCCGGGGACGCTGACGCTGGACGAATATTGTGAACGTCCGCATGCCATGGTGTCGTTCTCGGGTGATTTGAGCGGCAATATCGATCTGGATCTGGCCAAGGTCGGTCGCAGCCGTCGGGTGGTGTTGGGTGTGCCGCAGTTCAGCGGGTTGCGGGCGTTGTTGGCCGGGACTGAGATGATTGCCACGGTGCCGGATTATGCGGCGTGTGCGCTGGTGGAGGGGTGTGCGTTGCGGGCGGAGGATCCGCCGTTTCCCATTGATGCGGCGCAGTTGTCGATGGCCTGGAGTGGGGTGCATGACAATGATCCGGCGGAGCGGTGGTTGCGGTCGCGGATCAGTGAGTTCATGTCGAGGCCTTTGGTGGTTTCGGCTTGAACGTGGCGGCCTTCGGGCCGACCAGGTTCCCCTTGATGTACCCCGTCCCAATGTGGGGTGAGCCTGCTCGCGAAGGCGGCCTGATAGCCGACCTATCTCTTTCAGGTGTACATATCCATTTCTGCGGTAACGGCTGCTTATGGTTTCGCTCTTACAGCGACTCACTTTTCCAAACGCCGAAAAGTAAGCAAAAGGCTTCGCCCCAGCGTCCGGCCCCTCGCCTAGGCTCGGCGTTCCCTCGCTCCGGCATTCATCTGGGGGCATCGCCTCCGGTCGGCTTCGCTTCGACCTCCTCTCGATGTGTGCGGCTTCGCCGCACGGCGCTGCGCGCCCACCCCCCAGATGAACGCCTCCACTCGGCCTCCCGAAGGGGCGGGCAGATCAAGATCAAAAGCAGGCGAGCTAACGCTCGGCCTAATGAGTGGTGAAGAGCGAAGCGTGTACACCGAACCCTTGTAGGAGCGAGGCTTGCCCGCGAAGGCGGCCTGACAGCCGACCAATCTCTTGCAGGTACCCACATTCCACTGTGGGAGCTGGCCTGCCCGCGAAGGCGGCCTGACAGCCGACCAACATTTTGCGGATACACCCAATCCAATTGTGGGAGCTGGCCTGCCAGCGAAGGCGGCCTGCCAGCCGACCAATATTTTGCAGGTACTCCCATTCCACTGTAGGAGTGAGCCTGCTCGCGATGGGGGCCTGACAGCCGACCAATCTCTTGCAGGTACCCACATTCCACTGTGGGAGCGAAGGCGGCCTGACAGCCAACCAACATTTTGCGGATACACCCAATCCAATTGTGGGAGCTGGCCTGCCAGCGAAGGCGGCCTGCCAGCCGATCAATATTTCGCAGATGCACCCAATCCAATTGTAGGAGTGAGCCTGCTCGCGATGGCGGCGTATCAGCCACCATCAAGGCTGAATGATCCACTGCTATCGCGAGTAGGCTCGCTCCCACAGGATCTTCGTCGGTTGTAGATCCGGCTCATCCGCAAAACAGCACGTACATCCAATTTTCCCCGCTCCCGTCCCGGCACTATCAAACCAGGTCCCGGCGCATGAACGCCGGTGGTTTTTCATTTGCGCAGGTAGCCATGAATACATCGCGATGGGATGAGCGGGCGCAGGATTTCGGACTGCTGTTTTTGCGGGTCACTGGCGGTGTGTTTCTACTGTGGGTGCACGGTTTGCCGAAGCTGCTTAACTTCAGCGCTCAACTGCAAGTCATCGAAGACCCGTTTCACCTCGGCGCGAATGTCACGCTGATGCTGGCGATTTTTGCCGAGGTGCTGTGCCCGTTGCTGATTATCGCAGGGGTGTTGGTGCGTCTGGCGTGTCTGCCGATTTTGGCAGTGTTGCTGATCGCGCTGCTGGTGGTGCATGCGCAATGGAGTCTCGATGAAGGGCAGTTCGGTTGGCTGCTGTTGATTGTGTTCACCAGCCTACTTATCGCCGGGCCGGGACGGCTGGCGCTCAATGTCCGATTTGCCGGAGCTTTGCGTTATGCCTGAATCCAATCGTTTCGAGGAAGTCGTGACCCTGGTCATCAAGCACCGGGTCAAAGCCGGTTTTGAAGCGCCCTATGAAGCCTGGTTGCGCAACATTGTCAGCATCGCCGGGCAGCAGGAAGGGCACTTGGGCGTGGACGTGATGCGCGGTAAAAACGCTGGCCTGGACATGTACACCTGCGTGCTGCGCTTTTGTTCCACGGACGCGATGCAGCGTTGGCTCGATTCGCCGCAGCGCCTTGAGTTGGTCAACGAAGCCACGCCGATGCTCGCCGATGGCGACCAGACCGAGGTCAATCCGGTCAACGAATTCTGGTTCGCGCCGCAGGCCGACGCCGCTTCGCCACCGCCGCCGCGCTGGAAGCAGGCCGTGGTGACGTTGCTGGTGATTCTGCCGCACACCTTGCTGGTGCCGCTGCTCTGGGGCCCGCTGCTGCAACTTAACGCCATCCTGTCCAATTACGTGGTCGCGACGTTCCTGATCACGCTGACCATCGTCGTTTCGGTGGTGTACCTGTTCATGCCGATGGCGACGCGTCTGTTCGCGCCCTGGCTGTCTCAATCCACTCCGTCCAAGGAAACGCGATGAACGCCGATCTGATTTTATTCAATGGCCAATTTCATACCGTTGACCGTGAAAACCCACGCGCCAGCGCGGTGGCGATCCGCGAAGGTCGCTTCGTCGCGGTCGGCACCGACGCTGAAGCCATGGCCCTGCGCGGGTCGGGCACGCAGGTCATCGACCTCAAGGGTCGTTGCGTCATTCCCGGCCTCAACGACTCGCACTTGCACCTGATTCGCGGCGGTCTGAATTACAACCTCGAACTGCGTTGGGAAGGCGTGCCATCGGTGGTCGATGCCTTGCGCATGCTCAAGGACCAGGCCGATCGCACGCCCACGCCGCAATGGGTGCGGGTGGTCGGTGGCTGGAACGAATTCCAGTTCGCCGAAAAGCGCATGCCGACCCTCGAAGAACTCAATCAGGCCGCGCCGGACACTCCGGTGTTTGTCCTGCATTTGTACGACCGCGCCTTGCTCAACCGCGCCGCTTTGCGCGTGGCCGGTTACACCCGCAACACGCCGAACCCGCCGGGTGGCGAGATTGTGCGCGATGCCAACGGTGAGCCGACCGGCATGCTGGTCGCCCGTCCCAATGCGATGATTTTGTACTCGACGCTGGCCAAGGGGCCGAAGTTGCCGTTGGAGTATCAGGTCAACTCGACGCGCCAGTTCATGCGCGAACTCAATCGCCTCGGCCTGACCAGCGCCATCGATGCCGGCGGTGGTTTCCAGAATTATCCCGACGATTATCAGGTGATCGAACAGTTGGCCAAGGACCAGCAGCTGACCATTCGCATCGCCTACAACCTGTTCACGCAGAAGCCGAAAGAAGAGCTGACCGACTTCAAGAACTGGACGTCGAGCGTGACCCTGCATCAGGGCGACGATTACCTGCGACACAACGGCGCCGGGGAAATGCTGGTGTTTTCGGCGGCGGATTTCGAGGACTTCCTCGAGCCACGTCCGGACCTGCCGCAGACCATGGAAGATGAGCTGGAACCGGTGGTTCGCCACCTCGTCGAGCAGCGCTGGCCGTTCCGTTTGCACGCCACGTACAACGAATCCATCAGCCGCATGCTCGACGTGTTCGAGAAGGTCAACCGCGACATTCCGTTCAACGGTTTGCCATGGTTTTTCGACCACGCTGAAACCATTACGCCGCAGAACATCGAGCGGGTGAGGGCGCTGGGTGGCGGTATTGCGATTCAGGATCGCATGGCGTTTCAGGGCGAGTATTTCGTCGAGCGTTATGGCGCCAAGGCCGCCGAGGCGACCCCGCCGATCAAGCGCATGTTGGCCGAAGGGGTACCGGTCGGCGCCGGTACGGATGCCACGCGGGTGTCGAGCTACAATCCTTGGACATCGTTGTACTGGATGGTCAGTGGCCGCACCGTCGGTGGCCTGGAACTGCACGCCGAGGGCCTGTCCCGGCAGACCGCGCTGGAGCTGTTCACCCACGGCAGCGCCTGGTTCTCGTCCGAGCAGGGCAAGAAAGGCCAGATCAAGATTGGCCAACTGGCGGATGTCGCGGCGCTCAGCGCTGACTTTTTCAGCGTCGATGAAGAAGCGATCAAGTGGATCGAATCGGTGTTGACCGTGGTCGGCGGCAAGGTGGTGTACGCCGCCGGTGATTTCGAAAAACTGGGACCTGCCAGCGTGCCGGTGCTGCCGGACTGGTCGCCGGTGGTCAAGGTGCCGGGTCATTGGCGTCCGACGTCGCCGATGCAGGCGCAGGTTCACCATTGCAGCGGGCCATGCGGCGTGCATGCCCACAGCCATGAAAAGGCCCGGTTGTCGAACGCGCCGGTCAGCGATTTCGCCGGTTTCTGGGGCGCGTTCGGCTGCTCGTGCTTCGCGTTCTGACGATCACAAAACGCGCCGATGCGCTGCGTCGGCGCCTTGCGTAATACCCATCCATCGAGGAGTTTCACATGAGCAACGTTCCGTACAAGCGCCTGAACAAAGACGATGCCGTAGTCCTGTTGGTCGACCACCAGACCGGCCTGATCTCGCTGGTCCAGGATTTCTCGCCGAACGAATTCAAGAACAACGTGCTGGCCCTCGCGGACCTGGCCAAGTTCTTCAAATTGCCGACCATCCTCACCACCAGTTTCGAAAATGGCCCGAACGGCCCGATGGTGCCTGAGCTCAAGGAACTGTTCCCGGACGCGCCGTACATCCCGCGTCCAGGCCAGATCAATGCCTGGGACAACGAAGATTTCGTCAAAGCCGTTAAAGCCACTGGCCGCAAGCAACTGATCATCGCGGGTGTGGTGACCGACGTATGCGTGACTTTCCCGACGTTGTCGGCATTGGCGGAAGGCTTTGAAGTGTTTGTAGTGACCGACGCCTCGGGCACCTTCAACGAAACCGTGCAGCAAGCGGCCTGGGCACGCATGTCGGCGGCCGGAGCACAATTGGTCAACTGGTTCTCGGTGGCGTGCGAGCTGCAGGGTGACTGGCGTAACGACATGGAAGGCCTGGCGAACCTGCTGTCGCCGCGTATTCCGAACTATCGCAACTTGATGAACAGCTACGTGGCGCTGACTTCGAAGTAAGCCCGGCGATCCATAAAAATGCCCGCGACTGTGCGGGCATTTTTATGTCTGGGACAACCTCATGGGGTGGTGAGGTTTTTGTGGCGAGGGAGCTTGCTTCCGCTGGGCTGCGAAGCAGCCCCTTTTTGGTGAGCGCTACGCGCTCAAGCGGGAGCAAGCTCCCTCGCCACAAAAGCACGCCACCACAACATTCAGGCAGCCACAAAAACTAGGCCTGTTGGCGTTTTTGCAGCCAGTTGAGGAAGCCGTTTTTCTTGATCGGAACCGGTTTGGCCATCAGCGCCAACCGGCTGTTCTGCTGCCGCACCGCTTGCAGCTTGTTCAGTGCCCGACCCACTTCAACCCGTTGTTCCATGCAACCACGGGTCAGGGATTTGTCGATCCGGTAAATGATGCATGAGGTCAGGGTGGTGAAGGTGGCCTGGGACGGTGTATCGGTGAGCACGCTTTGTTCACCCATCACCTCACTCGGCCCCATGCGCCCGGCTTCGGTTGGCCCGGTGCCATCGGGCACGGTGGCGCTGACCACGCCTGTGGCGATCACCATCAAGCTGTCCGGCACTTCGCCCAATTCCAGCACCACCTGACCCGCCGCGTATTGCTGCGGGACCATGGACTGAGCCAATTGATCACGCTCGTCCTCGCTCAGGGAACGGAAGACTTTCACTTCATCCAGCAACGCCCGTGCGCGGGTTGTCGGTTCAATAACACCATCGATCTGCCGGGAAATTCCCGCCGCTTCGAGGTGCCGGTGCGCCAGGTCGAACAGCTGATTGCGCACCTCGCTCTTCTTGCCGAGCTCGGCGATAAAGCCGCTGGCCACGTACTCGGACATGGTTTCGCCAGCCTCTTTGAGCACGGCTTTCGGCGCCGGGTTGAGCAGCAAACTGCTGCTGCCTTGAAGCGTGCGCTCCAGCGCATCCAGCACCCGACGCGGGCGGATGTGGTTGGGCACTTGAATGCTGATGGACACGCCGTGCATGTTGGTCGGCCGGCTGAGGTTGACGATTTTCGCCTTGGCCGCCACCGAATTCGGCACCACAGCGGTGCTGCCGGCGCTGGTCAGCAGGTGCGTGGCGCGCCAGTCGATGTCGAGGACTTTGCCTTCGACGCCATCGATCATGATCCAGTCATCCACCTGATACGGCTTGGTGGTGTTGAGCACGATCCCGGAAAACACGTCGCTCAAGGTGCTTTGCAACGCCAGACCGACGACGATGGCCACGACACCGGACGTCGCCAGCAAGCCTTTCACCGGCAGCTCCAGCACGTAACCGGCCGCCGCGACGACTGCAATCAGGAACACCAGCGCGCCGATGACGTCCTGCAACAAGCGACCGCTGTGACCGATGCGGCGCATCAGCACCAGGCCGATGACTTCGGTGAGCACCCGCGCGGAGTACAGCCACCAGAGAATCCCCAACGCCGTGGCGCCCAATTGCGCGACACGATCCTCGGCGAACAATGGTGCCTGCAACGGGCTCACACCGGCATTGATCACCAGCGCGCTGAACAGCACAAACAACGCCAGCCGCACGCCAACCCGCGTGACGCGATGCTTGAACGGCGCGAGGTGCCAGAGCACGGTGTCGATCACCAGCAGCAGGGCACTCCAGGACAGCAGGTGAGCGAGGACAAAAGACATGGGAGAACTCCGGCAGACTGGTTGTTGTTGGCGGTAGTTTTTTGTAGGAGCCAGGCTTGCCGGCGAAGGCGCCCTCAAGTACGCCTTCGCCGGCAAGCCTGGCTCCTACAAAAAGCAGCCTCACCACACATTGCTGTGTGGCGAGGCGAGGTGACTCAATTCAAGTGAGTCTTGAGTTCCAGTGCTGCCTGACGAACCGCCGCCTTCACCTCCGGAATCTGGCTCAGCGGGTTGAGCAGGCCGAAGTCGTGGATCATGCCGTTGTATCGCACCGCCGTGACCGGCACACCGGCTGCGTCGAGGTGGCGGGCATAGGCTTCGCCTTCGTCACGCAACACGTCGAACTCGGCGGTTTGCACCAGGGCGGCGGGCAGGCCTTTGAGCTGTTCGGCGCTGGCTTGCAACGGCGAGGCATGGATCTGCGCGCGCTCGGCCTGGTCGGTCGTGTAGTTGTCCCAGAACCAGTTCATCATGCCCTTGGTCAGGAAGTGGCCTTCGGCAAATTGCTGGTACGAGCCGCTGTCGAACTGTGCGTTGGTCACCGGCCACATCAACAACTGGAAGCGCAGCGACGGTGCTTTCTGTTCCTTGGCCATCAACGCCACGACCGCCGCCATGTTGCCGCCGACGCTGTTGCCGGCTACCGCCAAGCGCTTGCCATCGACGCCGATGTCCTTGCCATGCTCGGCCACCCAACGGGTCGCGGCGTAGGCCTGGTTGATCGCAGTCGGGTAATGCGCTTCCGGCGACGGCGTGTAATCGACATACACCGCGACAGCGCCGGAGCCGACCACCAGATCGTGGATCAGACGCTGGTGAGTCGGGTAATCGCCCAACACCCAGCCGCCACCGTGGAAGAACATGAACACCGGCAATTCACCTTTGACCTTGGCCGGCCGGACGATTTTCAGGTTGATGGTTTGCCCGTCGACCTTGATCGCACGATCGCTGACGTCCACACCCGACAGATCAACCTTCACCGAGTTTTGCGCACCGGTCAGCACCGCACGGGCATCTTTGGGGCTCAACTGCTCAAGCGGCTTGCCACCGCCGGCGGCGAGGGCTTCGAGGAAGGCCTGGGTATTGTGTTCGACACCCGGGCTGCCGGCGGCGAATGCATTGCCGATGGAAAGGGCGAGAAGGGAAGCGGTCAGGGTTTGTTTGACGATGTTCATGGGGCAAATCCTTTTTAATTAATGAGCGTTTGATTACCTGAGGTCGGTCGCTGCTGGCGCTGTAGGTCAGGCCTCAGCAACACCGTGGACACAGATTAATAGGTCGCCCAAAAGGGAAAAAGCAGCTATAAAGTGTTTGACTGTCAACCAAGGCGTGACAATGAACCCGTTCGAAGATATGCGTATTTTTTGCCAGGTCATGGACTCCGGCAGCTTCACCTCGGCAGCCGATCAATTGGGCCTGTCCAAGCAGTTCGTCAGCCGGCGCTTGATGCAGCTCGAAGAGCGTCTGGGCGTGCGCCTGCTCAATCGCTCCACGCGGCGGCTGGACGTCACGCCGCTGGGCCAGAGTTATTACGAGTCCGCGTTACGTTTGCTCGGTGAAGTCGAGCAAGTGGAGCAGGGCATCGCCGGCCAGACCACCGAGCCTCGCGGCACCATCCGCGTGAGTGCGCCGTTGTCGTTTGCGCTGGCGCATCTGGGTTGCTTGCTGCCGTTGTTTTTGCAGCGCTATCGCGATGTCACGGTGGAAGTGGACTTGAGCGATCGGCCGGTGGACTTGCTCAGCGAGGGTTACGACCTGGCGTTGCGCATCGGCATCCTGGAGGACTCGACCCTGATCGCCCGCCGCATCGCCTCCATCCAGCGCGTGTACTGCGCCAGCCCGGCCTATCTGGCTGAGCGCGGCACGCCGCTCAAACCCGAAGATTTGCACAACCATGACTGCCTGCCTTACGGCCACGGGCGTCAGGTGCAATGGCGTTTCGAAGGGCAGGGCAAGCCGCTGAGCGTCAACGTGACGGGCCGGATGCGGGTCAACAACGGGGAGTTGCTCAAGGATGCGGCGGTGGCCGGGATGGGGATTACGTATTTGCCGACGTTCATTGTCGGTTCGGCGCTGAAGGAGGGGCGGCTGGTGCCGGTGCTGGATGAGTTTCGTCCGCCGCCGCTGACGTTGTCGGCGGTGTATCCGCAGCATCGCCAGAGTTCGCGGCCGGTGCAGGCGTTGATCGAGTTTTTGCGCGAGCGGCTGGATCGGGTTGAGTGTGGGTTGTAGGACGCCGGATTACACATCTCCTTGTAGGAGCGAGGCTTGCCCGCGAAGGCGTCGTGACATTCAAAACAAGCGTTGACTGATACGACGCCTTCGCGGGCAAGCCTCGCTCCTACAAGGGATTGTGGGGTTTTGAAGATCAGCCCCTGTCAGGACCTTTTGTCATCGCCTGGCTCGCCACCGACATGCACACCGCGGTCGTCGCCGATTTCGCCCGAGCGGTGCACACCGTGATCGTCGCCGGGCTCAGAGTGAGTGCCGCTGCGCCCGGATGAGGCTGAGCTGCCTGAGTGTCCCGAACCATGGTCGCCGCTGCTGTGGCCGCTGCCGCTGTTGCCGCCGCTGCCGTTTCCACTGTGGCCGCCGCCATTGCCACCGCCGCCGCTGCCACCGTGACCACCGCCATTGCCGCCGCCCCCGCCCCCGCTTCCGCCACCGGAACCACCGCCGCCGTGACCGCCGCCACCGCCACCAGAACCGCCGCCACCGCCACCAGAACCGCCGCCGTGACCTCCGCCACCACCGCCAGACCCACCGCCGCCGTGACCACCACCACCGCCCCCGCCGCCCGATCCACCGCCGCCACCACTACCACCATCCTTGGCTTGGGCACTCGATACCCCGGACAAGCTGTCCGGGATCAATACGGTAGACGCCGACAGAACTGCGCCAATAGCTACTGCCAGTAAAAGCTTGTTGATGTGCATGTCGTTCTCCGTCTTCTTATTCAGGTTGGAACGTTGATGAACAATGCAACTTGCTGCTCGATTCAAAGGGAGAACACCGCAACGCGCCGATTAATTCAGTGGCAACGCGTATGAACGATGAACGGTACACATCGACCCTGTTCCAGCGGGTCAGTGAATACTCGAGGCCAGTTCGAAGATCGGGATGTACATCAGGATCACGATGACCCCGATCAGCAGGCCGATGAAGGTCATGAGCAAGGGTTCGAACAGCCGCACGAACCATTCGATCCAGCGGCTGATTTCTTCGTCGTAGAAGTCAGCGCTGCGCTCCATCATCTGGCCGAGGTTGCCGGATTGTTCGCCCGCTCGAAGCAAGCGCAGGGAGACTGGGGTCACCAGGTGATTGAGCTCCAGCGCGGCCGACAGTGATTGCCCCTCGCGTACCCGTTCGCAGGCCTGGTCCAGGCGCACGCGGGAGGCGGGGGTGAGCAGGCCGCGAACCATGCCCATGGCGGTGACGAGGGGAATGCCGCCCTGCAACAGGATGCCCAGGGAGCGATAGAAGCGCGCGAGTTCGTACATGAAGATGCGTTGATGGACCGCCGGGAGTTTTTCGATCACACGGTCGACGCCCCGACGAAAAGCCGGTTGTCGCTGAAGAAAGCCGAGGGCGACGATGATTGCCGCCAATGCGCCGAAGAACTCACCCTGATGGGCGTGCAGGAACATCCCGCAGCTCATCAGCACTTGCGACAGCCACGGCAGATTCGACCCCAGCCCTTCGAACACCAGGCTGAAGCGCGGCACCACGTAACCCATCAAGAACAACACCACGCCACCGCCCACCACCAGCAACAGCAGGGGGTAGATCGAAGCGCTGACGATTTTTTGCCGAACCTCGTCCATGCGCTGGCGATAGCTGACATAGCGGCCCAGGGCATCACCCACGGCGCCGGTCTTCTCACTGGACTGCACCAGCGCCACGTAGAGCGGAGGGAACACCGCCGACAGCTGGGCCAATGCCTGGGAGAACGATTTGCCTTCATACAGCAGGCGCACCAGTTCGCTCAACGTTTTACGGGCCTGTGGCGCGTTCTCTTTTTCTGCGAGGCTTTCCAGCGCATCGATTAACGGCAGGCCGGCGTTGAGCAAGGTGGTCAGTTCCTGGCTGAACAACACCAGATTGAATGTCTCGCGCTGTCGAAGGCGCAACGCGCGCCAGTGCCGCTCGACGTGCAGGCTGACCACCCGCAAGCCCTGGTCTTCGACGATGCGCCGGGCCTCGCTGTGGCCGGGGGCCTCGACGGTCATCGAGACCACGCCGGCCTTGCCCACTGCCTTGAGATGAAAGCGCATGGTCGGCCTCCCCCCGTCATTGCCAGCTGGTGACTTCGGCGTTTTCGCCTTCGCCGCCGGGTTGGCCGTCCTTGCCCATGGACAGCAGATCGTACTCGCCGTTTTCGCCGGGGTAGCGGTAGTTGTAATTACGGCCCCACGGATCCTGCGGCAGTTTTTTCTGCAAGTAAGGACCGGTCCATTTGGTTTCATCGCTTGGCGCAGTGACCAGCGCCTGCAAACCTTGTTCGGTCGATGGGTAATGACCGACCTCCAGACGGTACAGGTCGAGCGCTTTGCCCAAGCCTTCGATTTGCGCCTTGGCCACCTTCACTTCGGAGCGGCCCAGTTGGGCGAAATACTTCGGCGCGACGATGCCGGCCAACAGCCCCAGCACCACCAGCACCACCAACAGTTCGAGCAGGGTGAACCCGCCTTGAGGACGCGGGGCGGAACGCAAACGCTGATTCATGATGACCTCACACAGTCGGCAGAAGGGTCGCCATGGAGGCGTATGCAATTGCCATGCTCACCCCCGTTCATTCTTCCACAACCCCTGTATTCCGGGCCTTTGCGCTTTCGGCACAGTGCTTGCGTATGGCTTGTTTACTACCGGCCATTGGGGCATTACCCCCATTTTTCGGGGCCGGGCAGGGGAGACAAAAAAATGAAAACACTCACCACAGGACTGCTCGGCTGTTTGCTGCTGACGAGCGTCGTACAGGCCGATGTGTTCGTTTCCGTGGACGCCAAGGGCAGTTACGTACTGTCCAATGTTCACCGTCCCGGCCGCACCTATGAACGGGTGATTCACGAGCCCCAATCCTCGCTGGTCGGTCTTGATCAGCAGCCCCAGATGATTGCCAGGCAACCCTATGCAGAGCTGGTGTCGGCGGCCGCCACGGCCAATGAATTGCCGGCCGCGTTGTTGCACGCGGTCATCCGCGAAGAGTCCCGCTACAACTCGGATGCGACGTCCCCCAAAGGCGCCGGCGGGCTGATGCAATTGATGCCCGATACCGCCCGGGAGATGGGGGTGAAAAACGTCTATGACCCCAAGGCCAACATCCAGGGCGGCGCCAAATACCTCAAGCGCCTGCTGACCCTGTTCGACAACGACATCACCCTCGCCGTGGCGGCCTACAACGCAGGGCCGCAAGCGGTGCTGAGCCGTGGCGGAGTGGTCCCGCCGTTTGCTGAAACCCAGCGTTATGTGCCCAGCGTCTTGCGTCAGTACCGGCGCTTGCAAGGCTTGGCCATGGACGCACCGCTGTGATTGGCGAGTGTGGGGAACGTCCCCCAATAGTGGGGCAACAAGGACTGGGCCGAAAAGTGGGGAATAAGTGGGGAATATCCCCCGGGTTCTCAGATCGTCGCTTCAAGTGGCTGAAAACTAACTGAATTATTTATGGCATGCGGATTGCTCAAGCGGATTTGTCGAGAATTATTCCCTGTGAGCACCCACAGCGAGGCCCGTGATCATGACCGGCATACACAACGCTTCGTCCTTGTTTAAATTCGCGCTGTTGGTGGTGTCGATGTTCGGCATCGAGCTGGCTGAGGCGGCCCTGCGCTGCGAGCGCAATCTGGTGGCGAACGTCGTGGCGCTGGATCAGCCGCTGATGTTCAACCGCCTCGGGGCGCAGAACGCCAACGGCATGATGTTCGCCCTGCGCCGCGACGTGGTCGACGACCACAATGTGTCCCTGGCTCAGGGCGGCGCGGCAGTGCCGGGCAAAGTCTCGCTGCGGCCCGACAAGCGTCCGCGTCCCCTGGTGTTGCGGGTGGCCGCCGGTGACTGCCTGACCATCAACCTGCAGAACCTGCTGGCGTATCAGGCCAATCCCGGCAGCCACGAAAACGGCGAGGAAGGGGTTGAGGGGGAGGTCGAAATAGGTGACGTCGAGCAGTTCAAAGTCGATGAGCAGGTCACCGACCGCCACGTCGGCTTCCAGGTCAACGGCATGCAAGCGGTCAACAGCATCGATGACATCGCCTCGTACACCGGGCGCAACGGCAATTCGCTGGTCGCCCCCGGCGGCACCCGTTCCTACACCTTGTTCGCCGAGCGCGAAGGTGCATTCGCCGCCAGCAGCCGTGGCGCGACTTTCGGTGGTGAAGGCGATGCGGGCAACGTTGCCAACGGCCTGTTCGGCCAGGTCGTGGTGCTGCCCAAGGGCGGCCGCAGCTACCGCAACACCGTGACCGAAGAAGAGATGCGCCTGGCCAGCAGCGGCCGCACCCCGGCCGGTCAACCGATCGTCGACTACCAGGCGCGCTACCCGCAACGCGAACCGTGGATCCGTGAAGGCAAGGCCGGCACACCGATCATCAACATGGTCGACGGCAATGAAATCATCTCCAGCGAAAGCGACGCGATTGTGATGGGCAGCAACGCCGACGGCAGCTTCCCGCCGTCGACCTATCCGCTGGAAGCCGTCGGCAAACGCAACCCGGCGATTCCGAACCGGCTGGAACCGTTCCGCGATTTCGCCTCGCAGTTCCAGGATGAAACCGCCGCGACCCAGGCGTTCCCCGCTTATTGGGCCGACCCGGTCATGGCCCATGTGCTGGAGCCGACCCGCGACTCGTTCATGATCAACTATGGCTCCGGCGGCATGGGCGCCGAGGTGGTGGCCAACCGGCTGGGTGTCGGGCCGATGCACGATTGCCTGTCCTGCGCCTATGAAGAATTCTTCCTCAGTTCGCACACTGTCGGCGACGTGGCGATGCTGGTGGACGTGCCGGCCAACGCTGGCCTGGAAGGCATTCTTCCAGGGCAGGTACCGAGCGCCGATCAGATTGGGGTCAAGGCGACCATGGCGCTGTATCCGTCCGAGCCGTCCAACGTCAACCACAGCTACATTGGCGACTTCGTCAAATTCCGCAACACCCACAACGGCCACGAGCAGCACATCTTCCACCTGCACGGTCATCAATGGCTGTTCAACCCCAACGATGACAACTCCGACTATGTGGATGCCCAGGGCATCGGCCCGGGTGCCGGCTACACCTATGAAATCGCCAACGGTGGTTCGGGCAACCGTAACCGCGTAGCGGGCGATGCGATTTACCACTGCCACTTCTATCCGCACTTCGCACAAGGTATGTGGAGCATGTGGCGGGTGCATGACGTGTTTGAAGAAGGCACCCGACTCGAAGTTTCCCAGCAAGGTGCCGACGGGTTCCACAGCGAACCCTACGCCTTGCGCAGCGGCAAACCGGCGGCAGGTGCCCGGGCCTTGCCCGATGGCGAAATCATTGCCGGTACGCCGATTCCAGCGGTCGTGCCGCTGCCGGGCAAAGCCATGGCGCCGATGCCCGGCAAGGTCGCGGTGGTGCCGAAAATCGGCGAGACCCTGGTCGCCGGTGGTGATGACGACGATGACGAAGAAGATGACGACGGCGGCGGTAGCGGCAGCAGCGGCGGCGCTCAGGCCATCGGTTCCCTGGCCCTGGTGGATCGCAGCGAAGCCAACCGCAATGCCGACGGCAGCCTGAAAAACCCTGGCTATCCGTTCTGGATCGGCGGCATGGAAATTTCGGTCGGCCAACGTCCGCCGACGCCACCGCTGGACATGCTCGACGCGGCCAAGGCCCAGTCCTTGAAAACCAGCGGCAACGCCTTGTGGGCCAACCTCGACCCGGCGCAGTCCGGTGGCTGGGATGGCGGCCTGGGGCGTCATTCCCTGGACGGTTTCTCCGCCGGTGGCGTGGCGCACACCATTACCACGTCGCTGGATTTCTCCAAGGAAGTGACCCGCGCCAAACCGATCTACATGCCGGAAGAGGGCACCGAAGTCGAACAGGCGGCCATGGCCTTCCACGCCAAAAAGGACCACCCAAGCTTTGCCTTGCTGCCCGGCAATCAAATCGTGGCGAAGGCCTTCCGCACCAACGGTGCTTTGCCGATTGCCGGCGCGCCTTATTACGAACCGTGCATGGACGACCGGCAGAAACGCCTGACCAGCAGCGCCGGCACCGGCGAGTTTGCCAGCGGTGAACGCATCGACGGCATGTCCTATACCGGCTCCTCGAACTTCACCGCCGACCGTCCACGGGTCTACAAAGCGGCGAACATCCAGTTCGACGCGGTGTACAACAAGGTCGGCTACCACTTCCCGCAAGCGCGCATTCTGGCCCTGTGGGAAGACGCCTGGCCGGTCATCACCAAGCAGCGTCCGCCAGAGCCGCTGGTGATGCGCATGAACACCTTCGATTGCGTGCAATACCAGCAAACCAACCTGGTGCCGGCCGTCTATGAGATGGATGACTATCAGGTGCGCACGCCGACCGACGTGATCGGTCAGCACATTCACCTGCCCAAATGGGACCTGACGGCGGCCGACGGTTCGGCCAACGGCTGGAACTACGAAGACGGCGTGCTTTCCCCGGGGGCCGTGCAAGAACGCATCCGCGCCATTCGCGAGTTCAACCAGTGCGAAGGCACCGATCCACGTGACGGCACACCGGCCTGTCCAAAAGCCAGGAATCACCCGTACTTCGGTCAGTATGGCCGGGCGGATTGGGTGGGCGCGCGCACGGCGATGCAGCGCTGGTTCGTCGATCCGGTGGTAAACGCCAAAGGTGTCGACCGTGGACTGGGGACCATTTTTACCCACGACCACCTGGGCCCATCGACTCACCAACAGATTGGCCTGTACGCCACCGTACTCGCTGAACCGGCCGGTTCCACCTGGTTCCATGCCGAAACCGGCGAGCCTTTGTACAGCGGCGCGCGCCAGGACGGCGGGCCGACGTCGTGGCAAGCGGTGGTGTCCACCGGGGACATCGACGGCGACGGCAAGAACGACAGCTTCCGTGAGTTCTTCCTCGAGTACAGCGACTTCCAGCACGCCTATGAAGCCGGAGTGTATGTGGGCGCCGGTCCTAACGGCGTGCCTGATCCACAAACCTTCCCGGCCACCGCGGACAGCTTCCGCTACGCGATCAACCCGCCAGTGCGCAACAACGCCAGCACCTTGCTCGACGGCATCATCGAAGTGCAGGGCGGTATGGTGCCGGGTTGTCCGACTCGGCCTTGCCCACAGGCGATCTCGGTCGATGACCCCGGCATGTTCGTGGTCAACTACCGCAACGAACCGCTGGCCCTGCGGGTCTACGACCCGAACAAGGTCGGCCCGGACGGCAAGCGCGGCATGCAGGCCGACGGCCTCGGCGGCGACCTGGCGTACGCCATGCAAAGCCGTACCGACCGCGCCATCCCGGCGATGAACCTGGCACCGAACCTGGTCACCGCCGCCACCGGTCCAACCGGCGGCACCACACTGTTCCCGCCACACGTCAACCGTGGCGGCGCGGAACCGGGTGACCCGTTCACGCCAATGTTGCGCACTTACACCGGTGACAACGTGCGGCTGCGGGTGCATGCCGGCGGTCACGAAGAAGAGCACAACGTGACCCTGCACGGCGTGAAATGGCTGCAAAGCGGTTCCGGCTTCGGCAACAGCTCCAACTCCGGCTGGCGCTCGTCGCAGATGGTCGGTATCTCCGAACAGTTGGGCTTCAACGCGCCGGTCTCGATGCTCTCCAGTTCGGCGGCGGCCACGGGGGATTACCTGTACTCGATGGACGCTTCGATTGAAGGTTACTGGAACGGTATCTGGGGCGTGATGCGCAACTACACGACCCAGCGCAGCGATCTGTTCGCACTGCCAAACAACCCGAAACCGGCCGGTATGCGCAACACCGTGGCGTTCGATGGCATCTGCCCACGGTATGGCGCCAACCCGAACGGCATCGGCACCCGGCCGACCGTGCAACGCAAATATGAAGTGGTTGCGGCGCTGGCCAACGACATCCTGCGCAATCCGTTGAACCTGACCATCGGCGATCCGGCCGGTATCGGGCAACACGTGGGTGGGCCGTTGAACCCGGCGGGTGGCACCCTGGTGTTCAACTCGCGGCCGGTGAACATCCCTCAGGTCACCGTGGTCGATCCTGAAGATGGCGAAACCATCACCATCGGCGGTCAAAGCGGCCCGTTGCATGATCCGACTGCGATCCTGTACGTGCGCAAATCCGACCTCGATCCGCTCACTGGAAAAATGAAACCAGGTGTACCGGTGGAGCCGCTGGTATTGCGCGCGGCGGCGGGTGACTGCATCAACGTCACCCTGGAAAACCGCTTGCCTGTGGTCATGCCCGACCTGACCCAGACTGCCGTGATGCAAGGGCTGGTCAAGCGAGATCGCAACAATGGCCAGGGCTCGACCATCTTCACCAACAACCTGCTGCGGCCGTCGAGCCACGTTGGCCTGCATGCACAACTGCTGGCGTATGACATCACCAAATCCGATGGCACCAATGTCGGCGCCAACCCGATCCAGACCGTGCCACCGCGCATCGGCAACAGCGGCGCATACCCGACCCGTACTTATCAGTACTACGCCGGGCACCTGGAGCGTGAAGGCAAGCCGATCTCGCAACTGGGCCGCAGTGTCGACAACATCAACGCCACGGCGGTGGAGTTCGGCGGACTGAATATCACGCCGGCGGACCTCATCAAACAACCGCAGAAAGGCTTGGGTGGGGCGATGACCATCCTGCCGGTCGGCGCAACCTGGGTTGAGGATGCGCGTAAAACCAACGCAACGGTCACGGCACCAGGGCAGACCACTTACCGCGACTTTGCGATGGTCTGGCAGAAAGCGTTGAACATCCGCTGGGCCAACGGTCGGCCGGTGGAAGGTATTGCCGCCGAAGGCTTTGGTGTGCCGACCGATCCACAGGACAACTCGAGCATGGCCATCAACTACAAGGCCGAGCCGATCTGGTTCCGCTTCGGGTTGGCGCCGGATGCGCCGTTCGGGCACGCCAATGGCGCCGGTTACGGTGACGTGCCTAACGCGCATATGGCGTACAGCAATGCGCTCATCGGGGGCGATCCTCAGACACCGGTGCTGTATGTGAAACCGGGGCAACCGTTCCGCACCCATATCCTGATGCCGACCGGTGGCAGTCGCGGCACGACCTTCCAACTGGACGGTCACGTCTGGTCGGTCAACCCGTTCCAGTCGGAGAAGAGCGATACCGGGGGTTATCCGATGGCAACTCCTGGGGTGGGGTCGGTGCGGTTCGGCTACAACCCGATGTCGATGTACATCGGCGCTCGTGAAAGCATCCTGCCGGCGGCGCACTTCAGCTTCATGCACCCGAGCGCCGGGGGCAGCAACGCAATACCGGGCGACTACCTGTTCCGCGATTACGGCGCCTACGGCAACACCGCCGGGCTTTGGGGATTGCTGCGGGTGACCAACGAGCCAGAACCGGCACCGGCACCGTAAAGCCAGGGATTGGGGGGCTGACACCGCTCGTACCTACAAGGGACAAGGCAGGCACAGATCTGTAAGGGGAGAGGGTAATGAACAGGACTACAAAAATCGCCGGTTGTGGGCTGGTCGCCGCAGTGGCACTCATCAGCTTCGGCGTCTGGCGCACCGCGCCGCCCAACCTGCTGAGCGAAGTCGCACTGCCGGACACCTGGAGCGGTCAGAACCTCTCCCGAGACGGGATTTCGGTGGCGCTTGAGGTCAAGTCATTGGCCCAGGACGGTGTGTTGCGTGAAGGCGAGTTTGCCGACGTGCAGTTCCGCGTCAGCGACAGTGCCTCGGGCCAGCCGTTGTCGGGCGTCAATCCCGGCGCCTGGCTGGACCCGGAAACCATCGCCGCCGACCAGGCCCAGGGCCGGGAGCAAAGCTGCAAATCCCGGGTCGGGGTCTTCCTCAAATCCAGCATCGGTGCGCGGCCGATGCTGGATCTGAACAGCTACTTCCTGCTGGTGATGAACCGCGACGCCAGTGTCTCGGTGGTCGACCCGTCGGTGTCGGTGGGCGGCATCACCAGCACCATGACGCGGATTGATATCAAGCAACCGCCTATGGACTGGACCACGCCCAAGGACAACAAACGGGTGTTCGTCTCCATGCCGACCGCCGATGCAGTGGCGGTGATCGACAGCGAGCAGTTCAAGCTGGTCGACTCGGTCGCCGCTGGCAGCAACCCGGTGCGCGTGGCCTTGCAACCGGACGAGCGCCTGCTGTGGGTCGGCAACAATGCCAAGACCGCCGAGCAGTCGGGGGTCACGGTGATCGACACCCGCAGCCTCAAGCCACTCAAACACCTGGCCACCGGGGCCGGGCACCATGAAATCGCCTTCAGCAAAGACAGCCGTTTTGCCTTCGTCAGCAACCGCGACGACGGCATCCTGAGCATCATCGACATCGCCAGCCTGACCATCAGCAAGCAACTCAAGACCGGCTCGCACCCGCTGTCGGTGGCGTACTCGCCGCTGTCCCAGGCGGTGTATGTCGCCGACGGCAAGGACGGCAGCGTGACCGTGGTCGATACCGCCAGCCTCGCGGTTCGGCGGGTGATCAAAATGAAACAGGGCCTGGGCCCGATGGGGTTCAGTGCGGACGGGCGTTTCGGCATCGTCCTCAACACTCTGGAAAACCAGGTGGCGGTGATCGACGCGGCCACCGATTCGATGATCCACGAGCTGGACGTGTCCGCCGAACCCTACCAAGTGGTGTTCACCAAGGCCTACGCCTACATCCGTGGATTGGCCTCGGCCAAGGTCACGATGATCAACCTCTCGTCGTTGGGGGCCGGCCGCACGCCGATCAGTCAGGGTTTCGAAGCCGGGCCCCAGGCGCCACGACTGGCCGGTGATTTGCCCCTGGCCTCGAGCCTGGCGGTGTCGCGGGACGACAACGCGGTGTTCGTGGTCAACCCGGTGGACAACACCACCTATTTCTACGCCGAAGGCATGAACGCGCCGATGTCCGGCTACCCCAATCGCGGGCAGGTGGCGCGGGCCGCCATGGTCATCGACCGCAGCCTGCGCGAGGTCGAGCCAGGGCTTTACAGTTCGCGGATCAAGCTGCCAGCCGCCGGGCGTTTCGACGTGGCGTTCCTGCTCAACCAGCCGAACATCATCCATTGCTTCACGGCGCTGGTTGAGCCGGACCCGAACCTCGCCACGCTCCCCGGCGTGCCAAAAGTCGAGTTCATGCTCGATAAGTCCACGGCCGCCCTCGGCAGCCCTTACACCGTGCGGTTTCGCATTGTTCAGGGCCAGCAGAAGGCACAGCGCAGCGGGGTCAAGGACGTTCAGGTGCGCTACTTCCGTGCTCCGACTTCCCGGGCCCAGCAAGTCGCGGCCCTTGACGTGGGCAATGGCATCTATGAAGCCCCGGTGACCCTCGACCAGAACGGCGCCTGGTACCTGCACGTTCGCGCGGCGTCCCTTGGCGCGAGTTTCGATGACAAGACCTTTGCCAGCGTTCGGGTGATTCCCGGCGATGCCCACTGAAGAGGAAACCGACATGAATCGATTCGCACACCGTGGACTGCTGACGTTCTGCCTGTTGGCCGTCGGCATCGGCCAGGCCCTGGCGCACTCGGCGGATGAACACGCCGGGCATGACATGCCGGCTAAAAGTGCCAGTTCGGAAAGCGCCCAGGTCAAATTCGCCGACGTTGCGCTGGTGGACCAGAACGGCAAACCGGTGCGTCTGGAAAAGGACCTGGTGACCGACAAAATCGTGGTCATGAGTTTCATCTACACCAGCTGCACCACGGTGTGCCCGGTGGTGTCCTCGATCATGGGCAAGGTGCAGAAGCAACTCGGCGCCCGGGTCGGCGAGGAGGTGCAACTGGTGTCCATCAGCATCGACCCGCAGCGCGATGACGCCAAGCGTCTCAACGACTACGCCCGCAGCTTCCAGAAGGGGCCGGGCTGGAGCTGGCTGACTGGCAGCTCGCAGTCGATCAACGAAACCCTCAAGGGCCTCGGCTCCTTCAGCGGTGACTTCAAAAGCCATCAACCGCTGATTCTGGTGGGGGACGGCAACAGCCGCCACTGGACACGCTATTACGGTTTTACCGACCCGACCGTGCTGACCCGCCAGGTCGAGAAACTCAGCGGCCAGCGCAACGCCCACGCCAAACACACGGCCATTGCCATGGAGCACCAACCATGAAAGCCCTCGCCTTGATCTTCCTTACGATGTGTTTTTGCGTCATCAGCTTTATGGCGTTTTCCCACGAAGGACACCAGGAGCCGGCGCCGGCGGTGGCCGCTGCGCAACCGGCAACCGGCACCCGGGATGCGAAAACCTGGTTCACCGACACGCCGTTGCAGGACCAGAACGGCAACACGCTGCGTTTCTACAGTGACGCGCTACAAAACCGCGTGGTGTTGCTTAACGTGATTTTCACCCGTTGCAACGATGCCTGCCCGCTGATCACCCAAAAGCTCAAGGAAGTCCGCGAAGTGCTGGGCGACAAGGCCGATGGCATCACCTTTATCTCCCTTACCAGTGATCCGCTGCGCGATACGCCGGCGGTACTCAAGGCTTACACCTTGAAGCAGGGCGTCGATGGCCCCCACTGGCTTTTTCTCACCGGCGACAAGGCACAAATGGACCTTGTACTGGGGCGCATCGGCCAGATTGTGCCGACTCCCGAGCAGCACTCGACGCAGCTGATTGTCGGTGACGTGGCCAACAAGCGCTGGAGCAAGATCCGTCCCGATGCACCGGCCGCCGCCATTGCCCAGCGCTTGCAGTTGCTGACAATGCCCGTGGCCAGTCGTTGAGCACGCGCCATGAACATTGCCCTCGTCCTCGGCCTGCTACTGATTGGCGGCATCAATCTCGCCGCCAATGCGTTGCCGCTGAGCCCCAGCGAAAGCGCCGGTAAACGGCTGTATCGCGAGGGCGTGTCGGCAAGCGGTGAGCCGATCATGGCTCGGGTGGGCGCGGCGGGCATGTTGCTGCCCGCCACCAGCCTGCCCTGCGCCAATTGCCATGGCGCCGATGCCCAGGGGCGACCCGAAGGCGGGGTACGGCCGCCGGACATCAGCTGGTCGCGGCTCTCCAGCAGTTACGGGCAACAGCAGATCAACGGTCGCAATTACCCGGCCTACACCGAGGGCGCACTGGTCCGGGCGATCCAGGATGGGCGCGATTCGGCGAATAATCGGCTCGACCCGGCGATGCCCCGGTTCGTGCTGTCGATGAATGATCAGCGCAACCTGACGGCCTACCTCAAGCGCGTGGCCGATGATCGCGACCCCGGGTTGACCGCCGACAGCCTGCACTTGGGCACCTTGTTGCCGAGGCAGGGGCCGCTGAGCACGGAGGGCGCCACGGTGGCGGCGGTGCTCAAGGGCAGCGTGGCGCGGATTAACGAGGCGGGCGGGATCCATGGCCGGCAATTGCGCCTGACCATCCTCGATCCGGGCCCGGACCGCGCCAGTGCCAAACAGGCGCTGGATCGCTTGATTGAGCAGGAACAGGTGTTCGCCCTGATCGCACCACTGGCACCTGCGCTCGACACCGAACTGGTCACGCGGCTGGAACGCGCCGGCATTCCACTGATCGGGCCGCTCTCGTTGCAGGGCATGGCCCCGGCCAGTCGGCAGATTTTCGAACCGCTGTCAGGGCTGCGCGAGCAACTGATCGCCTTGGCCGACTACGGTGCCGCCAATTTGCGCTTGCTCCAGGGCCCGACGCTGATTGTCTACCCGGACGAGCCGAGCCAACAGGAGGCGGCGCAGCACCTCGGCCAGTACCTGCAAGATCACGCCTGGCAGCAAGTGCGGCTGCAGGCCTACAACTCGGCGCAGGACGAGTTGCCGCTGGGCTCGCGATCGGTGTTTTACCTGGGCAGCGGCGTCGGTTTCAGTCGCTTCGCCGAGCGCCTGCAAACGGCGGGGCAGGTGCCTTACCTGTTCGCCGCGTCGAATCAGGTGGCAGGTGACCTGTTTCAATTGCCCAGCGGGTTTTCCCGGCGAGTGTTTCTGGCCTATCCGTTCGTGCCCAGTGACTGGACGCTGGCCGGGCGCCTGGCCTTGACGCAACTGCGCAAGCACCAGGGGCTCGGCGGTGAGCACGCGGTGCTGCAAGTCGGCGCCTACAGTTCGATGCTGCTGCTCAGCGAAGGCATGAAACAGGCCGGGCGCGACGCCAGCCGCGAAAAACTCATCAGTGCCCTGGAAGGGTTGCACGATTTCGACACCGGGCTGACCCCGCTGCTCAGCTTCGGTCCGGGTCGCCGACTGGGCTTGAGCGGTGCCCACATCGTCACCGTAGATTTGCCCGAGCAGCGCTTCTTTCTGGTCGCACCGTACAAACCCATTGCAGTGACACCCTGAAAAGAGGGCTGATGATGAAACTCAAGACGCTGCTGATTCTGCTGACGATGTGGGTCCCCGTGGCCTTCTGCAGCAACGGCCCGGCTGCCGCACGGGTCAATGGCGAGGAAATTTCCGAGTTCCGTCTCGAGCGCTATTTTGCCGAATACCTGGAGGACCAGGGCCGCGCAGTGGGCAGCATTCGCAATCCTAAGGCGTACAAGCAATTGCGCCAGAAAGCACTGGATGCGCTGATCGACAAGGAGTTGCTGTGGCAGGAAGCGCGCAAACGCGGGGTGAAGATCAGCGATGAGGTCGTACAAAGCCAGGTTGAGCAGACGCGGCAAGCGATGGGGGGTGCCGAGGTGTTCGCCCGCCGGCTGGAAGACGCCGGTTTCGACGAAGCCACCTTTATCGAGTACACGCGCCGTGAGCTCGCGGCGCAAAAGGTGTTCGCCGACCTGCTCCAGGTGGCTGAGCCGGACGAAAAACAGGTCCGCGCGTTCTACGAGGAACACCGCGCCGAAATGAGCACTCCCGAGCAAATCCAGGCGCGGCACATCCTGGTCAAAGTGCCTCAGGGCGCCGATGCAGCCACCGTTGAAGCCGCCCGGCTACGCTTAGAGGAGATGCGGGTGAAAATCAGCCAGGGCGAGGACTTTGCCAGTATTGCCCGGGCCGGCTCCGAAGATGCTTCCGCCACCGAAGGCGGGGATCTGGGCTATTTCCCCCGTGGGCGCATGATGCCGGAATTCGAAGCCGCGGCATTTGCGCTGGCGCCGGGGTCCGTCAGCGCGCCAGTGCGCACACCGTTGGGCTGGCATTTGATCTACCTACAGAACCACCAGGAGGCGGCCGATGTCTCAGAAGCTCAGGGACTTGGAATGGTTCGGGCTTACCTTGCCCGACAGCAAAAGTCCCAGGCTCGTCTCCAAGTTCTGGGGCAGTTGCGATCAAGCAATCGAATCGAGCGGATTGACGACGATTGAAGGTTTCCCCCCAAATGTGGGGAAAGCTTCAGGGGCAATTCCGAGCGCTTCCCCGCCTTTGGGGGACGGGGTTCCTGAACGAAAAGATTTTTTCATGAAAATCATAGAGATGAAGCGGTCGAAAACCGGCGCTCAGTCTGGCATGAAGTGTGCGTTAGCCTAATTAAGGCGCGTACTCCCAGGCACGAATATCGGACCTGCGGTTTCAAGGAGTCCACCTTGTTAAACAAAGTACTGGTTGTTGAAGACGAACAGCTGCTGGCGGAAAACCTCCAGGGATACCTGCAGGCGCAAGCGCTGGAAGTCCGGATAGCTCACAACGGTGAAACGGCCATCGGCGAAGCCGAACGTTTTTCACCCGATGTGATGGTGTTCGATTACCGCTTGCCAGACATGGAAGGCTTTCAGGTGCTCGATGCCGTCCGCCAGAACAGGAACTGCCATTTTGTGCTGATTACCGGGCACCCAACCGCTGAAGTCTGTGAGCGGGCCCGGCAACTGGGAGTCAGCCATATCCTGTTCAAACCGTTTCCATTGGCGGAATTGGCCCGTGCAGTCTGTGACCTTTTGGGGATGGAGCGCGAACCCAAAGCAGGCATGAGCAAGTCCGAAGGATTCGTCGAACGACGCCAGAGCAGGACCGAAAGCTTCCCGCTGCAGTTGTACGACGGCAGTTGGGTGCTGGCAGATCGTCGACGAACTCCATCGACCTCCAAGGCACCAGACGACCAACAATTGCTCACCGGGGAGTAGTGGCGCGACAAGACGTTCCGGCATACGCCGCAATGGCCTGCCGCGTCGACAGGGCTCAAAGCCCCCGGCGTTGGAGAGCATGCCATGGACCGTCTATCCCTTGCCGTAGAACCGGCGCAGTTGGAATGTGTACCGTCTCGCTTTTCCAGTGAACAACTGGCCCAGGCCCGGGCCCTGGCAACCGGTTCCGGCGAGCGGGTTCTGGAGGCCCTCGGGGGGTTGTGCGAACTGGCTCCCATGCCCTTCATCCAGTGCCTCGGCGCTACCCTGCATTATCCGGTGCTCGACACCGACACCCTGTTTCAAGCCACCCCGGTGTTCGACCGGGTCACCTTGGCCCAATGCCTCAAGCGCGAATTCATCCTGCTGCGTCATGACGATGCGGTCATTGGCGTGTTTGCCGACCCGTTCGACACAGCCCGTCTGGCGTGGATCGACGACTGCCTGCACGGCGCGCCGCTGTACCTGGTGCATGCCGACGACCTGAAAGCCTACCTGGCGCGTCACGAAGAGAGTTTCCACGCGGTGGAATCGCTCAACGCCCAGGCCGACGCCAATGTCGAAATCGACACCCTGCAAAGCCTGTCCCTGACCAGCATCAGTGAAGACGCCAGCGTGGTGGTCAAACTGGTCAACTCGACCCTCTACGACGCGCTGAAAATGCACGCCAGCGACATCCACCTGGGCACCACCGGCAGCGGTCTGGTGATCAAGTACCGGATCGACGGCGTACTGAACAACATCAGCAAAATCCAGGGCAGCGAGTTCGCCGAGCAGGTGATCTCCCGGGTCAAAGTCATGGCCGAACTGGACATCGGCGAAAAACGCGTGCCCCAGGACGGTCGCTTCAAGATCGGCATCAGCGGCCGGCAGATCGACTTCCGGGTCTCGATCATGCCGAGCATTTTTGGCGAAGACGCGGTGCTGCGGGTGCTCGACAAACAGGACCTGGCGGACAAGGTCAGCGGCGTGCAATTGCAAGCCCTGGGCTTTGAAGAAAACACCCTGCGCCAGCTGCGCCGGTTGGCCGCCGAACCCTACGGCATGGTGCTGGTGACCGGCCCGACCGGCAGCGGCAAGACCACCACGCTCTACGCCATGATCACCGAGATCAACCACGGCGTGGACAAGATCATCACCATTGAAGACCCGGTGGAGTACCAACTGCCGGGCGTGCTGCAAATCCCGGTCAATGAAAAGAAAGGCCTGACCTTTGCCCGTGGCCTGCGCTCGATCCTGCGCCATGACCCGGACAAGATCATGGTCGGTGAGATCCGCGACCCCGACACCGCACAGATCGCCGTGCAATCGGCCCTGACCGGGCACCTGGTGTTCACCACCATTCACGCCAACAACGTGTTCGACGTGATTGGCCGGTTCACCCAGATGGAAATCGACCCTTACAGCCTCGTCTCGGCCCTCAACGCCGTGCTCGCCCAGCGGCTGATCCGCCTGGTGTGCGCCAGTTGCAGCGCGCCGAGCACCCCGACCGATGAAGAACTACGCCTCTCAGGGCTCGATCCGCAAAAGGTCGATCACTACCGCTTCGTCCATGGCAAAGGCTGCGGCCATTGCCGCGGCACCGGATATCGCGGGCGGACCGCGATTGCCGAGCTGCTGCACCTGGACGACGAACTGCGGCAGATGATCGTCGAGCGCCAACCCGTTTCGAAAATCAAGGCACACGCTTGCAAACGTGGCTTGCGCTTGTTGCGCGAGTCCGCTCTGGAACTGGTAGCTGAGGGGCGGACCACGCTCGAGGAGATCAATCGTGTCACTTTTGTCTCGTGATCGTTATGTCGCCGTACTCGGCGCCAGTGGTGTCGGCCTGGGTCAGCGCAAGGGTGGCGACACCTTGTGGCTGGGCAGCGTCGGCTTTATCGACGAAGGCTTCCATGCCTGGACCGTCGCCCTCGAAACCCTCGACCGCTTGCTGGGCGAACACGCGCCAGCCGGCGCGGAACTGAGCGTGGTGGTCTCCGGTCACTTCAGCCGCTTCTGCCTGGTGCCCTGGAGCGAACAGATCAGCAGCCCCGACGAATTGCTCGGGTTTGCCCAACTGTGTTTCGAAGACCTCTACGGTGTACCGGCCCAACCCTGGAGCATGGTGCTGTCGGCTGAACCTGCGGGTTACGACCGGATCGCCACCGCGCTGCCGCAAGACTTGCTGACGCATTTGCGCAATCTGGTCAGCGGTCGCGGCCTGCGCCTGCGGTCGGTACAGCCGTACCTGATGGCGGCGTTCAATCACTTCGATAAAAGCCTCGACGCCGGTGACTTCCTGTTCGTGGTCGCCGAGCCGGTACGCAGTGTCTTGCTGCTGGCCAGGGAAGGGCGATGGACCTCGGTGCGTTCGGTGGGCAGCAGCGACAGCGATGCCGCACTGACCGCGCTGATCGGCCGGGAAAGCCAGTTGCAAGCCTCCACCAGCGAACGGCCGCTGAACGTTTACCTGCACGCGCCAGCGCGGATCGAGGTACAGCCCGACGTACCCGGTGTGCACTTGCGCACCCTCGAAGAAGACCGGACAGCCGTACACGATTGTTTGTACGTGATGTCCCGGGCGGTGGCCTGATATGCGCGCCCTGACGCTCGACTTCCAGCCGCGCCGCCGCTCGGGTCCATTGGGCTGGAGCCTGCTGGCGGGCGGCGTGGTGCTGGTGGTGACCTGTTTTGTCGCCCAGCAGCACGTCGCCGAACAGACCTCGCAACAGCAAGGCCATCTGCAAAGTGCCCAGCGCGAACTCACCGGCGACACCGGCAGCAAAGTCACTTTGAGCCCGGCCGAAACCCGCGAGCAAGCACAGAACCTGGCAGAAATGCGCAAGGTCTCGCAGCAACTGCGCCGGCCCTGGGAACGTCTGTTCGCCATGCTCGAAGCGATGCCGCGCGACAACATCGCTTTGCTGACACTGACCCCGGATGCCCGCAAGGGTCAGGTGCGCATCAGCGCCGAAGCACGGGACCTGGAAGCGATGCTCGACTTCCACCGCCGTCTCGAAGCCAGCGACGAGCTCTCCGATGTGTCGCTGCTCAGCCACGAAATTGTCGTGAAATCGCCGGAACAACCGGTGCAATTCAACCTGTCGGCTAGCTGGGAGATCGGCGATGCGAATCCCTAGATTGATCGTCCACGAATACCTGCAAGGCCTGGGTATGCCCGGCCTGGCAGGCTTGGCGATGTTGCTGCTGGCGCTGGCCTGGGCCCTGGGTAGCCTGATGCCGGACTGGAATTCGTTGCAAACCCTCAGCCAGCAGACCCGCGAAGCCGGCGAGTACCTGGCCAAGGTTGAAGACGGCAGTGTCGCCGCCCCGGTGGTGCCGCAACGTCAGCTCGACGACTTCCGCAGCAAACTGCCGTCGCAGCCCCAAGCCACGGTGGCCATCGACAAGATCTACGCGCTGGCGGCCCAGGAACACATCACCCTGGCGCGCGGTGAATATTCATTGGGCATCGACCCCAAGACCCACTTGGCCCGTTATCAGATTCTACTGCCGGTGCGGGGCAGCTACCCGCAACTGCGGCGCTTCCTGCACGCGTTGCTCGGCCAGTTACCGGCCGTGGTGGTGGAGGACGTGGAGTTTCAGCGTAAAAAAATCGCCGACACCGACCTGACCGGGCGGATCCGCATGACCCTTTACCTGTCGAGGTCATGATGAATACCAAACGCGTAGTGGGCTGGGTGGCGTTCTTCGGCGTAGCCGCGGCGCTGACCTGGGGGCCTGATTACTTCATGCCTTCGGACGAGGGCGAGGCGTCGGTTGCGACCGCTGCCACGCCCGCCAAAAGCAAAATTCGCGGCACGCTGCCGGCCGCTTCAGCCAGTGGCAAACCCGCGGTGATCAAGGACCTGAGCCCGTCCGGCGATCTGTTCGCCGCCCGCAGCTGGAAGGCTGCACCGATGCTGGCCAGCGTCACCGAACAACCCGTCAACCAGACCCCGGTGGTGCCAGTCCCCAGCGTACCGCCGATGCCTTTCCAGTTCGTCGGCAAGCTCAATGACCGTTCCGACCTGCAAGTGTTTTTGCAGAACGGCGAGAAAATATACGTCGTGCGCAAAGGGGATGTGATCGACGACACCTGGCGGATCGAGGGGATTTCCGATGTGGAACTCAGCTTTGTCTACCTGCCTCTGCATTTGTCCCAGACCTTGTCTGTGGGGAGCGCGCAATGAACAGTTCCCGTTTGTTGATGAATCTTTGTATATGCGTAGGGCTGGCTGCGTGCAGTTCGGCGCAGGTGGCCAAGCAGGAAGCAACCGACCTGATGGAGTCGGGGCAGTACGAAGCCGGCCTGGCGCGTATTGAGGAAGGGCTGAAGGAAAACCCTCGGGATACCGAGCTGCACCTGGCCCTGACCAGCGGCCGTGCCCGTGCCGTGACGGCATTGTTGACCCAGGCCGACATGGATCGCGCCCAGCGTGATTTCGCTTCGGCCCGTCTGGAGTATGGCCGGGTGTTGACCATTGAACCCAACAACCGCCGCGCCCAGGATTCAATGCGCCAGCTAGAGCACATGCGCAGTCTTGATGACAAACTCGAACTGGCCCGGGGTGACCTGCGTCGCGGCGACATCTACGGCGCCGATCGTCAGGTGAAACAGATCCTCGAACTGGACCCCAAGAATGGCGGTGCCCTGGAGTTGCAAGACAATATTCGTCTGGTGCAAAGCCGCAACGTGATTCCTTATCCGCAACTGCGCACCCGTCTCGACCGGCCGGTGACCCTGGAATTTCGCGACGCCAACCTGAAAACCATCTTCGAAGTGCTGTCCCAGGTCGCCGGTTTGAACTTCATCTTCGACAAGGATCTGCGCCCGGACATGAAAGCCACCATCTTCGTGCGTGACGTGCGCATCGAAGACGCCGTGGAACTGCTGCTGCAACAGAACCAGCTGCATCAGAAAGTGGTGAATGAAAACACCTTGCTGATCTACCCGGACTCGCCGCAGAAGCTCAAGGATTATCAAGAGCTGGTGATGCGCACGTTCTACCTGACCAGCATCGATGCCAACACCGCGCTGAACATGATCAAGACCATGCTCAAGACCCGTGACGTGTTCGTCGATGAACGCCTCAACACCCTGACCATGCGCGACACCGAAGACGCCATACGCATGGCCGAAAAACTCTTGCAGTCGCAGGACCAGTCCAACCCTGAAGTGGTGCTGGAAGTGGAGGTGATGGAAGTCGCGACTCAGCGGATTCTCGACCTGGGACTGCAATGGCCGAACACCTTCGGCGTGGTCAACAGCGACGGCTCGGCCGTGACCCTGCTCGATCAACTCAAAGGCATCAACTCCAGCCGGATCACCATCTCGCCATCGCCTCAGGCCAAGATCAACGCCCAGGACAATGACATCAACACCCTGGCCAGCCCGGTGATTCGCGTCAGCAACCGTGAACAGGCGCGCATCCACATCGGTCAGCGTGTGCCCATCATCAGCGCCACCTCCGTGCCGTCGACCCAAGGTCCGGTGATCACTGAAAGCGTCACCTACCTGGACGTCGGTCTGAAGCTTGAAGTGCAGCCGACCATCCATCTGAACAACGAAGTGGCGATCAAGATCGCACTCGAAGTCAGTAACGCCACGCCACTGGAACCGACCCGCCAAGGCACGATTCCGGTTCAGGTCGACACCCGCAATGCCCAGACCACGCTGCGCTTGCATGACGGCGAAACCCAGATCCTTGCTGGCCTGGTGCGTAACGACCATGGCGCCACCGGCAACAAGATTCCGGGCCTGGGCGACATTCCCGGTCTTGGTCGGTTGTTCGGCAGCAACAAGGACACCGTCGGCAAATCGGAACTGGTGCTCTCCATCACCCCGCGCATCGTGCGCAACCTGCCGTACCAGAGCCCGTCGGACATGGAGTTCCCCACCGGCACCGAAACCAGCATGCACATCCAGGCGCCTGACCGGCGGATGCAGGCGCCGATTCAGAATGAACACATCGATCGGCCGGTTGCGGTCAATTCCACCACTGTTGTCGTCGAGAAGCCTTGATCATGAACGCCTCGCAACGTGGTTTTACCTTGATCGAAGTCGTGGTGACGCTGGCCCTGATCGGCCTGCTGGCCGGCATGGCCGCGCCGCTGACCGAGACCGTGGTGCGCCGGGGCAAAGAGCAGGAATTGCGTGCGGCGCTGTACCAGATCCGCGACGCCATCGACGCCTACAAACGCGCCTTCGACGCCGGTTACATCGAGAAGTCGCTGAACAGCAGCGGCTATCCACCGAACCTGCAAGTGTTGGTGGAAGGTGTGCGTGATGTGCGCAGCGCCAAGGGTGCCAAGTTCTACTTTTTACGGCGCGTGCCCCATGACCCGCTGACGCCGGTCAAGCGTGACGATGAAGGTGGTTGGGGCTTGCGCTCTTACGACAGCACGACTCAGAACCCGCGGGAGGGCGAAGACGTCTTTGACGTTTACTCCCATGCACGCGGCAAGGGTCTCAACGGCATCGCGTACAAGGAGTGGTGAATCATGCGTCGGGAAAAGGGTTTTACCCTGCTAGAGCTGATGGTGGTCATGGCAATCATCGCGACCCTGATGACCATCGCCTTGCCACGCTATTTCAACAGCCTCGAGGCCTCGAAAGAAACCACGCTGCGCCAGAGCCTGTCGGCCATGCGCGAAGCCCTGGATCACTATTACGGCGACACCGGGCGCTATCCCGATTCCCTGGAACAACTAGTGGAGCAGCGCTACTTGCGCAACCCGCCGATGGACCCGATTTCCGAACGCAAGGACCTCTGGGTGCTGGTCGCGCCGCCTGACGGCGTACCGGGCGGGGTCGCCGATATCAAAAGCGGAGCCACAGGGAGGGCGCGTGATGGCAGCCTTTATTCCGAGTGGTAAGCCCGCCGACGAGGCCGGGTTCACGTACCTGGGCGTGCTGTTTCTGATCATGTTGATGGGCATGGGCCTGGCCAGTGCCGGCGAGTTGTGGTCAACCGCCTCGCGCCGTGATCGCGAACGTCAGTTGCTGTGGGTCGGCACGCAATACGCCCAGGCGTTGCGCAGTTATTACCGCAGTTCTCCGGGGCTGGCGCAGTACCCGAAAGAACTTGAAGACCTGTTGCAGGACGAGCGTTTTCCAACGCCTAAACATCACATTCGCCAGCTCTACCCGGACCCGATCGGCGGCGGTGAATGGACGCTGATGCGTGGGTTCGACGGACGCATCACTGGCCTCAGCAGTCCTTCCACGGACCTGCCGCTGAAGCAGTCGGATTTTCCCAGCCAGTGGTCGGACTTCACCGGCATGGCGAGCTACAAGGACTGGCAGTTCGTGGCCGAGAAAGCCTTCCTCGATGGTGCTTCGGGGCCGGTGAAAACCCAGGCCGGATCGCCTCAGGCGGTGTCGCCATGAACCGCCACTGGCTGCCGGCCCTGATCCTCGCATGCGTGGCGACGTTCGCCAGCGCCGGAGAGGAAGACGAGATGCTGGGCTTTATCGTCGATGACACGATCTCGCACATCGGCCACGACTTTTACTACTCGTTCAGTGAACGCCTGCGTGCCACCAGCCCGATGGATTTCAACCTGGTGGTACGCGAACGACCTTCGGCACGCTGGGGCAGCCTGGTGACCGTGGAATATCAGCAGCGACTGGTTTATCGGCGCTTCCTGCCGCCGAACACCGTGGAACTCAAGGACGAGGCCTATGACGCCGCCGACTGGGTTCGCGGACAGATTGTCCAGCGCAAGCTGGAAGCCTTGTTGCAGGACACTACGGACCTTGAGAGGGACGAATTATGAAAACGACAACGGTCTCACGGAACCTCGGGCTCTGGTTGATCGGGCTGGGCAGTTGCAGCCTGGTGCAGGCCACG
Source organism: Pseudomonas sp. SJZ077 (assembly GCF_007993905.1). Taxonomy (NCBI): domain Bacteria; kingdom Pseudomonadati; phylum Pseudomonadota; class Gammaproteobacteria; order Pseudomonadales; family Pseudomonadaceae; genus Pseudomonas; species Pseudomonas sp. SJZ077. Next base: position 1,410 of record NZ_VIUJ01000001.1, on the reverse strand, counting down.
GAGCTGGTTTACACGCCCATCAACCCTTCGTTCGGCGGCAACCCGTTGAACGGCACCTGGTTGCTGAACAACGCTCAGGCACAAAACGACTACGACGATCCTGACCTGAAAAACCGCACGTCTGTGGCCGGGACTTCGGCCCTCGAGCGCTTCACCAGCCAGTTGCAGTCGCGGCTGCTGGGGCAGTTGCTGGACAACATCTCCACGGGCAACACCGGGAGCCTGTCCACCGACGCCTTTATCGTCAACGTCGTCGACGACTCCGGTGCACTGACCATTGAAGTGACCGACCGAGCGACCGGTGAAATTTCGGAAATCCAGGTGAATGGCCTCGCCCCTTGACGGGGATCAGGGTTGATGGGGAGAGACGGACATGAAAAAAATAATAGCGCTGGGGCTGATGTTGGCGGCATTGCAAGGGTGCAGTTTGCGCGAGAACGTGGGTGCCGAGCAGGACACCGAATCACCGACCCTGACACCCCGGGCGTCGACCTATTATGACTTGATCAACATGCCACGACCCAAGGGCCGGTTGATGGCGGTGGTGTACGGCTTCCGGGACCAGACCGGGCAGTACAAACCGACCCCGGCCAGTTCGTTTTCGACCAGCGTGACCCAGGGCGCGGCGAGCATGTTGATGGATGCGTTGCAGGCCAGCGGCTGGTTTGTGGTGCTGGAACGTGAAGGGCTGCAAAACCTGCTGACCGAGCGCAAGATCATTCGCGCCTCGCAGAAGAAGCCCAATACGCCGGTGAACATTCAGGGCGAGCTGCCTCCGCTGCAAGCGGCGAACATGATGCTCGAAGGCGGGATCATCGCCTACGACACCAATGTGCGCAGTGGCGGGGAAGGGGCGCGCTACCTGGGGATCGATATTTCCCGGGAGTATCGGATAGATCAGGTCACGGTCAACCTGCGGGCGGTGGATGTACGCAGTGGGCAGGTGCTGGCGAATGTGATGACCAGCAAGACGATTTATTCCGTGGGCCGCAGTGCCGGGGTGTTCAAGTTTATCGAGTTCAAGAAGTTGCTTGAGGCTGAGGTCGGGTACACCACGAACGAGCCGGCGCAGTTGTGTGTGTTGTCGGCGATCGAGGCGGCTGTCGGGCACCTGTTGGCCCAGGGGATTGAACGGCGTTTGTGGCAGGTGGCGGGGGATAATTCTTCACCTGACAACAATGCGACGCTGGATCGTTACCTGACCCAGAACAAGGTTGTGCCTGAGGGTGAGGAAGAGTGAACCTAGGCGGCCTTCGGGCCGACCTGGTTCTTGTTGACTGAGTACATATCCATTGCTGCGGTAGCGGCTGCTTATGGTTTCGCCCTTACGGCCATCCCTTTCAAGGTCTTTTCGTTTTTGCAGCCTTGATTACCCGATCCGTTGAAACATGAGCATGCACCGCCGTGCCT